>JBMYPC010000081.1:0-14360 GCA_049599895.1 Bacteriovoracaceae bacterium
AATTTTAACTTTTTGCGCCCCAGTTTCATCCAGATTTCCAAAAGGAATGTCGAGTCTTAGGCCAACTTCAAATCCAGCACGGTTTTCTTTAAAGGATTCATCAAGAGCGTCTTGAGCTCTTGGTTCAACACCATTAGTATTAAAGACTGATGTGAGTTTAAGATCAACATCATCGTATCTTTTACTGACTTTGATTTGCTCGTTATAGAACTTTTCAAGGCTTTGGTTGATTTCATCATATGAAGAGAATTCAAAGGGTGTCTCTTCAAGAGTCTTAAGATAGCTCACGCACTGAAGAACGGTGCCTATTGTTTTATCAAAGCTGGGTTTATTAATAACGAATGTCATTCCGTTAAAGCTAGGAATCATATCTCTTAATCTCTGAAAGAGTTGTTCTTTTTCAAATTGAAGAATGTTGATTTGATTTTTTCTTGAAGAAACCTGAGCTTTATATCTTGCAACCTCTCCTTTATCCGAGACAGAACTTCGCAGTCTTTGGATTGCTTGATCTCTTTGTTTTTCAGCTGTTTTTAATAATTCGCCGGCAATATCAAGGGAATGTTCTTTAGCAATGATTTGCCAATAAATGATTCTGAGCGAATTAAGAAAAACCTGTTTTTGAACTTGATTAGAGAGTTTTGTTGTTTCGACAGAATACTTAAGCCCCTTTTTTTGAGAAGCCTCAAGCCGTCCAAAAATATTCTTCCAAAGATCAAGGTTGATTCTAACCTGTGCCCCTGCAATGCTATTAATTGTGTCGACCCCACTAAACTCGTACTCTCTTTTATCTGTATAGACCTGAGAGCTTAACTCAATCCCTTTACTGGTTTTCTTAGCTAAGCCTACAGAGAAAGCTTTCCTGGGTGAGTAGATCGGCTGAAATGAAATAAAGGGCTCTTCATAGGTTTTAGCATAGAGGGATTCCGCTTGCGCTCTTATGCTATATTGATCATCAAATTCACCAAGTCTCGCTTTCGTTTCAGTGAGGTTGGCCTCAAGTTGAATGAGGTCTGGAGCTTCGGAATTGACAACAATGGACTTCAAGAGTTCTTCGTTAAGATTGAGGACTTCATTGGCAAAAGTGGCTTCAACACCAAAGGCGATAAATGCCCAAAGTAGTCCCTTTTTAATACTAGTCATGAAATACTCCAGTTTAAAACAAGTGTTTAATACAAATGTTTAATTGAAACGACCGTTCAGGTCAACGCCATTTTTAAACACTTGCTTGAAACTTAGTGAAATTGGGCATTTGATGACTAATTTTCTTTGATTTGTCTAAGAGATAAGTACCTGTACTTAATTAGTTCTAATCGAGAGAGATGCTTTTTTGGAAAGTGTAGCTGAAGCCAGCGGCAACATAGCTCGTTCTTTGAATCTCTTCACTACTAAATTCTCCAGCGCTTAAAAAGTATCTGAAGTTTCCTGGAGCGAAGAAATTGGGAAAGCTTGCGTCTTTATAAGCAATAAAGATGGCCCTGATTCGATGAATTCCACCATTTTTTTCAACGATTGATTTTTTGATCTCCGTACCGATGGAAAGAGAAGCAAGGTTCACTCCAAGAAGAAGCCTTTCGGTTTTAACCGTATCGTTGTTTCGATCAAGAGCTGAGCCAATGTCGGGATAAATAAAGTTTTTGCTGCTATTTTTAGTTGAAACCTTGTCTTTACCCTCTTCAAGCTTTCCAAATACCGGTCCAATACCCGTACCAAGGAACGTCTTTGTGATCGCCCCAGATTAAAAGACCTTTACCGGCTTCAACTTCAACCCCTCCTGCCACTGGCTTATTTCGATAGAGACTGAGGAGGCTTAGATCGTAAGCTGCAGATGAGTTGAGAGCAGAGAGTGAAATAATGAGAGAAACAATGGTCTTCAAATGTATACGGCTCATAGTCAAAACCTTCAGGGAAGTTTTTGACAATACTACTAGAATTAGTGAGAATCCGTACACTTAATGTATGAACTCATTTGAGATACGGAGCTAAACTCATGAAAACTTATGAAATTGTTGTTGTTCGTCATGGCCAATCAGTATGGAATAAAGAAAACCGATTTACTGGTTGGGTGAATGTTAATCTTTCAGAACAAGGGTTGAGTGAGGCCAAAGCTGCAGGCGAGCTTTTAAAGAAAAACAATATCTCTTTTACAAAGATGCACACTTCTTATTTAAACCGGGCCATCAAGACTGGTTGGACAATCTTAGAAGAGTTAGGACTCATGAGTATTCCGGTTCAAAAATCATGGGAACTTAATGAAAGACATTACGGTGGTCTCCAAGGAAAAAATAAAAAAGAGACTGCAGAGATTCACGGTGACGACCAAGTGAAAATTTGGCGAAGATCATTTGATACTCCTCCACCAGAGTTAACAGAAGAGCAAGATTTATCCCCAGCTTTTCTTTATGAAAAACTTGAAACGATTCCTAAGAGCGAAAGCTTAAAAGATACATGCCAAAGAGTGATTCCTTTTTGGAATGATGTGATTGCAAAAGATGTTCTTGCCGGAGAGAAAATTCTTATCGCAGCTCACGGAAATAGTATTCGAGGTCTTCTTAAGCATCTTAAGAATATTTCAGATGAAGAGATCGTAAAGCTTGAAATCCCAACAGGTAAGCCTATTGTTGTAAAGTTAGATGAAAACCTTAAGGCTGTGGAAGATTTCTTTCTTTCGTAAACCAGACTTTTAAGACTCAAGCTCTTTAATTGCTTTTAAGTATTGTTCCATACAGTCTTTTTCATTAAGGAATTGGATTTCTCTATTCCACAGAACCCATTTGCCATTGATCATACTGTGTAAAACATCTGAGTTTGAAAGAGAAAAGATTATGTGAGACCAGATATCTTTAATTGGTTGGTTAATGATGTTCTTTTCAATAAAGATAAGATCGGCAAAGTTATTATTCTTTATAGATCCTATGCGCGAATCAAAAACCTGAGAAGGATTTTGAGTCATCGAGAAAAAGACTTTTTGGTAAAGATCATCATCGTCGACCCCTCGATCTTTTAAAAGAAGAGAAAGTATTTTTGCTTCTTGTAAAAGATCTGCTTGGTCATTTGAAGCGGCACAGTCTGTGGCCAGAGTTAAAGGAATTTGATTTTTATAAAACCTCTCTATAGGTGCAAGCTTTTCATAAATAATTTGTGAGCTTGGACAAGTTGTAATAGTTGTTCCTGAATCTTTTAAAATTTTAAGATCATCATCATTTACGTGAAGAAGATGAACTGCTTGAGACCGATCTCCAAGCCAGCCCCTTTTGAGGGCCTTTTGAGTTGGGCTGCATCCATACTCTTTATGACAATAATCCCACTCACTTTGAGTTTGTGAAAGATGAAAGTGAATAGGAAGGCCTGAAGATTTTAAAAAGTCTGAAATCTCTTTTGCATACTGATCAGATACTGTGTCAATTGCATGAGGACAGATGATAGGAGAGATTGTTTCACCTAATTGCCAATTATCGATCTCTTTTTTTACTTTTGTCAGAGTTTTATTTGATGGAAAGGCGCCAGAGAGGTCAGCAAGTGTTTCCCCAATAAAGCCCCTCATGCCAAGAATTTTTAAACAATTTCCAATTTCTTCGGAGAAGTAATAATGATCAACAAATGATGTTGTTCCACTTTTAATTCCAGAGATAATATAGCTATAGCTTAGATCTTTTACCAATTTGGCTGTTAGCTTTGATTCCATTTTAAAGAAAATATTTTCAATCATATTCTTTTGACCATGAACAAGACCACGGAGAAAGTTCATTGGTGAATGAGTGTGGGAATTGATAAGACCTGGGAGAATAATGAAGTTTGATGCATCAATTTCGAGGGTTTCAGATTCATTAACTTGATCACTGATGAGGTTATTATGAACGGTAAGTGTTTCATTCTCAATAAATTGATCACCTTTAAGATAACTTGTATTCTTAAAAGAATAGCTCTTGGCCTTTGGAGGTGTTTGAGAATTAAGAGTGTGTTCAGTTTTCATTTTAGACTCTTTTACTTAATAGTGAATTCAAATAAATCTGTTTCTTTAATATACGGGTTTTTATCATGAGGCTTTTTTTCAATTTTCCAGAAATACTTCCCTTTTTTGAGTCTGACTTTCATCGGAAACTCTGGATCTTTTTCAAATAAAAGAGGGTCAATGAGATTTTCCTCTCGATAGACAAGAAAGTTTACCTGATCAAGGTTTGTTGTCGCATCAAAGGTAATGGTTCTAAATCCTTTTTTGCTTTTAAACTGAGCGTAATTTGAAGGATTAAGATCTTGGGCAGCAGATTTGAGAACTTTGAGACTTTGAACCTCTGATTCAATTTTATATTTTGGTGAACTTACAGACCAATAATATTCTCCTTCCTGTTTAAAGAGAACTTGAGTTTCCTCACCAAGGGCTTGAATCTCTTTATCGAAAGAAGGGTCATTTTTTCTTTTAAGTTTTAGAATATACTCCTCATCTTTGTGAGCTTTCCAATTAAACTTAATAGACTTTCTTTTTCCTTGAATATCAAAAGATGCCAAGTGTCTTGGGGTTAGGAGTTCGATCTGATCGACTCCCCTGAAGATAAGTCTTCGCTCTTGGGAAAATGGAGCATTCTCATAATCAAAGGAAACTTTCCAAATATAAGTCCCAGGTTTTTTGATAGAGATTTGAAGAGATTTTTGACTTGAAACAATCTGTTGGTTCCATCTTTTTTGTGAACTATGACGATATGAAAAAATAAAATCTGAGAAATGAGGAGTCGACCATCTAAAGTTTACGATATTATTTTTTTTATAGTTAAAGGGGCGTTCTTCAGAAAAACGTGGAGATTCTAATTTGGGAGGATCAGGTTCCACTAGTCTAAATGAACGAGTTTCGGAGATGGATTTTCCATTTGAATCTTTTAAGCGCCAGTAATAGATACCTGATTCGGGAAAGGTAAAGCGATGAGAATTTGCGATAGTTTTAGTCGAGACGAGTGTTTCATCAAAATCATAGGAATCAGAGACTTCGAGCTGAACCGAGTCCTCGTTGGGATTAGACCAAGTGAGGTTGATTCTCTTTGTTTTTAAAATTGAAAACTCTTGTTCGTTTTGCGGGCTCAACAGTTGATTACCTGACGTTTTCTTTATCGAAGAGTTAATGGGCCTATTTTCGACAGGGCCTTTTAATTTTGTCTTGGGCTTAACGGTTTTAAAACTTGGAATGATCGTCGCTGATTCATCTTCTGATTTTTTTGTTACTCGTAAAGACTTTTTAGGATCAAGGTTCTTTTGATCAATTTTTTTGCCGTTGATTTTGATTTTTTCGAGTTCTTGGATATTAAGGTAATCGATTTCAAAGAAGCCAGAGTCCAAAATGAGGTTAATGTTTTGATTATTAGAGTCAGCATCAACTCGAACAAGAGTGTTGGGTGAGAGGTGGATAACGTATTGGGTTTTGTTAAACTTGATAATCGCGCTCGAGTTTTTTGAGGTAATAACTCGATCCCCATTAGAAAGCTTTTGACCGTTATAGGCATTTGACCAAGCGACTGTGCCCTTGGGTTGGACTTTTGCCTTTCCGAGAATGTTGATTATTGTGGCAACTGAGTTTTTTTCTTGGGTATTAGTGGTGATAAAGTCAGAAAAAAAACCTAGGACGCCAGCAATCACCAGAGTGATTGAGAACCCTACGAGAAATTTATCACTTTTTTCCATCTCAAATTAATCGTAACAGAGGTTGTTATAATTATCTAGATACCTAAAATTACAGCTAAAAGGGTAACGTTCGTTGAAGAGCGCATTGGATTCATTAAAAATAGGCAAGAACTCAAATATTGGTGACATCAATAAAAAAGTTAATGTGCCATTAAAGTTCAAGTTTATTGTCGTTTATAGCTCGTTAATTTTTTCAACAGTTCTTCTTTATTTATACTTTGCTTTTAATTTTTATATTGAAGATAAGACAGCCTATGTTTTTGAGCGTGGTCTTAGTGAAGCAGAAAGTATCTTTGATGAATATAAAGTTTATTCTCAGAAACTGTATCAGCAAATCGCAAGTCTTTCTCTTTTAAGCAAAGAGGAAATTGCGAGAAGAAAAGCATTGTTTCAAACTCAAGAAGATCTTTTTTCTTATCATCAAGGATCCGTTGTTGATGGAAAACTCAAGATTAATTTCAATTCATTCCATGATGATCTTATTAAAGAAATAGAGGCAAAGAACTATAAGGTTAATTTTAAAAATGCTTTGGGATTCCAACTTGAAAAGTTTATCACTCTCAAAGATCAAGCTGCGGTTCTTAAGCCAGCGCAAGCCCTGACAGGGTTTCCCTCCCTTGTCATGGCCTTGAAACCACAAGATGGCAGTGGAAAAGTCTTTATTGGAATTCTTTCACTGATCAATCTTCAAAAAAGACTTCTCAAGAAAAAGAATTTCTATATAGGAATGTATGACTACGAAGGAAAACCTCTTTTTGAGAATCAATCTATTCCTGAAAACATTCTAAAGAAAATCCTAAATGAAAATCATTCAAATGGATCATTCGGTGCAGAGGGAGTTTTTTCAAAGAAAGAAGATCTTGTTTCCTTTATCAAAGATAAAACCCTTAATTTAACAGTGATTATCTCAACCCCTAAAGAAGTTGCTTATGGTGCGGCTAGAAAACTATTAATTGAAAGTTTTAGTTTTTCCGCGATCTTAATTGGAGCTTCAATATTTATCTCAATTCTTTTTGCTTGGGGAGTGACAAGACCTCTTCGAAATCTTCTCGAGGGAACTGTTGGTGTGATTAATGGAGACTTTGAACAGAAAATAGATGTGAAATCAAATGATGAAATTGGAATTTTAACGAATTCGTTCAACTTAATGACGGCTGAAATTAATGACCTTATTAAAAATAAACAGTTCGTGATTGATGAACTCGTTGAGGCCAAAACTCAGATCATGGAATATAACAAAAACCTTGAGACAATTGTTGAGAGTAGAACAAAAAGGCTTTCTGAAGCGAATAGTTTTCTTGATGCAATTGTAAACTCTATTGATGAAGGGATTCTTGTGGTGAAACCTGATGGCACCTGCCATGAGTTTTACACAAAGGTTTGTGAGGATTTCTTTCCTGTTGTACCTCGAGAGCAAAGATTAATTGATGTGTTAAAAATCGATGATCCTACTGAGCAGAAGACCTTAGAGAGTTGGATTGATAATATCTTTAGTGAGACGATTTCTTTTGAAGAAATGGCCGAGCTTGGTCCGTCTCATTATAGTGAGGGGACATTAGGAGAGAACCAGTTTAAGCAAATCTCACTTCGTTACTTCCCAATTAGAGATGGAAATAGAGATATTATTTATTTAGTCGTTGTTGCGACCAATGAGACAAGGCGCGTGACTCAAGATGCCGCTTTTAAGAGGCAACAAGAAGATGTTGACATGATCATTAAGATTCTTGAAGCGAGAGAGAACTTTCTTACTTTTATTAAAGAATCAAAACAATTTCTTAATCAAATGATTTCGGATGTTGAACGTGGCAGTATCGATAAAAACTCAATTCTTATTGGATTGCATTCACTGAAAGGAACTTGCTCGATCTTTGCCATTCATTCTTTAATTCGAAGTCTCCATGAAGCAGAAGACAAAATGAAGTTGGCTGATTCGAGTGAAAATCAACAGCGCTATGTTTATGGCATACTCAATGATGTTCAAATTGAGTTTAGTGCTTTACTTAACTATGCCTCAAAAATTATTGGCATTAATCTCCATGAAGGGGAGGAGATTGTTCGACTTGATAAGTCTTTGGTGGTGGATTTTGCTCAAAAGGTTGAAGGCGCACAAAATCAAGAACTTCATAAAGAATATCTTGAGAACTTTGTTTATTATTCGGGAAAAGTTCTATTTAAAGGATATGAAATTCTGATTCAAGACCTTTCCAAAAAATTAGGGAAAAAGATTTCTCCTCTAATTGTTAATAATGAGGATATTCCGATCCCTCCAGAGTTTGAGGAGTTCTTCTCCTCTCTTATCCATCTCTTTCGAAACGTTGTGGACCATGGAATAGAGTATCCTTCAGAGAGAATACAAGCAAACAAAACAGAATTTGGAAAAGTTAAAGTGGAGCTAAAGTATTTTTATTCAGAAAATGAAAAGCAGGAGTTTCTCAACGTTAGTATTCAAGATGATGGTAAAGGCATTGACCCTGAACAGATCCGACAAAAAGCAATTGAAAAAAATATTCAAGAAGTGGCAGGTCTTTCTGATGAATCAATTATTTATGGGATCTTCCACCCTGAAATTTCAACCTCAAGTAAAGTAACGACGGTTTCTGGTCGTGGGGTTGGAATGGCGGCAATCAAAAAAACTGTAGATGCTTATCACGGTGAAATTCATATGAAGTCAATTAAAGGTGTTGGAACTAACTTTCTTTTTAAACTTCCGGTCAATCGTCCATATCGATCTTAAAACTGAAAGAGTGAAAGAACTGGGTCGTGATCAGAGATTCTTCCCATGTAATCTGAGTTAAAATTAAGGATCTCAAATTGAGGAGATCTTTCCATTAATTTCTTATTGGCAAAAATATAATCAAGAGATTGAGAATTCCCTTGAAAGTTCGTTGTGTAACGTTCGTTTTTTGGAAGGAGATAAATGAGGTTATCAAGAACTGTATTTTCGAGTTGCTTCATTGGTTGAGAGTCATAATAGTCATTGAAATCACCGACGGCAACAATGTGGGCATCAGGAGAGTTCTTTTCAATATAGCGGATAAACTCATTCACTTTCTTCGCCATAAGCATTCTTTTTTCTTCTGATTTTTTAACAACTGGTTGATTCGCTCCAAAGTTTGGACTGTCTCCAAGTTTTGAATTGAAGTGATTGCCAATAACAAAAACTTTTTTACCCTTAAACTCAAATTCAGCGACAAGACTTTTTCTGGTTCGATAAAAAGCCTTATGATGTGGAAAGACTCGACCAGGATTGTTGTTAAGGCTTCCATTGGCCATAACCTTAGCTTCAGCAGTTCCATTTTCAGCGTTTCGGTAAATAAACTTTACTTTGCTTTTATTGTACATCATGGCGACTCGAATATTCCCACCTGGTTGACCACCTTCATTATGATTAACAGGATCAATATTGATGTAGTCATAGTTCTCGCAAGTGAGTTCACCCAGGAGCTTGCTAAGGGTTGCTTCTGCACTTGATGTCCCTGAAAAGTCGGGACCGTTAAAATCTTGAATCTCAACTAGAGTGAGAATGTCTGGACACTTAAGGCGATTCGAAATCGATTCGGCAACAAGAGCAATTTTATGGTCTTGAAATCCAGCGAGATTTTTTACGTTATAAGAAGCTATTGAGAGAGAATTTTCATCGCTAAGGAGTTTTGTGACTTCTTGTTTCTTACGATCTTCAGCAACAAGATTTTGAGCATAGTTAACAAGGGGTCCTTGTTCCTCTGGAACGATCATATTGAAATGACCATCTCCAAAAAGGTTTTTTTCATAACTCATAACACCAATAATTTCGCCTTCAATCATGTCTCCAACGCTATAAAGAGCGTCGATGTTTACACCCTTTGAAAGGTGGTTGGTTGCAATGGTGATAATCTCTGGATTAAAGTCGTTATTTTTAGAGTCAATAATAATCCCGTTTGCTTTTGTGTCCTGAGGATTACCAAGATGTCCATCAGCAAGGAAGTGAAGGTTGAGATAGCCTTTAGGTCCATCATTTTCAAGTTCCTCACGACCTCCACGAAAGCCAACAATTCTTGGGTTCTTAACTTTAATTCTCATGCCTTCAAGACTTTCCCAGAAATCAAGAGCATCATTTAAGTTAAGAGAAGTTTTTTTATTAACATTGCCTCTATAGCTCGAAGCAACTTTATTGGGAACAGGACGTCCCTCTTTACCAATCAGAACAGGCTTAGGAAGAGAGTTTCTTTTTGAGAGGACTTGATAACTTGAAATGTTTCTTAAACTTGTTCGAGAAAGACCTGTTCGGCTTGAGAATTGTTCAAAAATAATACCTTTGAGTTGGATTAAGTCTCCTAGTTCAGGTTTGTTGTGAAGCTCAAAAAACTCCTTTGGGTTTTCAATGAAGATATGAAGACCCTCTGAGGTTTTGGGGTTTCCATCGTCTGATTGGGTGTGAATAAAAATGTCATAACCACCTGGATATCTTTCCACTTCTCCATGGGCCACAACAATTCCCTGAGTGAGAACTTTATGGGCCATAAATGGTGAGAGAAAGGATTGACCTTGGATTTCAGAGATCTTTTTCTTTCCAATATAGCTTTTCGTATGGTTCTTAACCGTTGCTCTTCTTTCGACTAGAAGAGGAATTCGTCTCAGTTTTTTGAGATAGCTTCTTAGAGAGTCTCTTGCTGAGATTTCATTGTTGATTCTTCTTCTAAAGTCTCCTTGAAGACCATTTCGATATTTGTAACCTGGGAAAGTTTTAAAATTTGCGTAGAAATAATCGCTAATCGCAACTTTATAGTATTCATCGTCTTTTAAAGTTGAGCTTTTATTAAGAGAGATATTCTTGATCAGAGGCTGTCCGCCTTGGAATTGAATATCATAGCGAACTCCTGAAACTTGAAGTTCTGCTGAGTAGACGTCTTGGATTCTTTCAAAGATAAACTTTTTAATTTTTGATCCGCGCATTGTTCCAAGGCGAAATTTGTCCTTGCTTCCTCGAGGGAAAAGATTGAGAACTTCTTCAATCTCATAATCGCGCATACGAGGTCTTACAGTGCCATACTCATTACTTCGAATAAAATTTGATGGGTAAAAGACAATATCAAGGTCGTGCTCTTCCTTGATGGCGTCGGCCATAAGGTTTCCGGTTGTGGTTGAGCCATTTTTGATATTTCTTGATTCGAGAAGCACTTCTCGATAGGGAGGCTCAGAATACTCTTGCGAGCAGCCAATAAAAAGGACGAGCAGTGAAAGAAGAGAAAGCTTAAAAGATTTCTTCATCTTAGTTCGTCCCTCCGGTAGTTGTTGTGTCGGGGACCTCTTGTTGAACAGGTGGTGTTTGAGGCTCTTCTTGTTGTACAGGAGGGGGCTCTGGTGTTTGGAAATTCATTCGATAGGTTTTGTACTTAAGAGTGTCTCCAATCCCCCAAATATTAATATTGGCAATCTCCCAAACCTGATCATCCGATTCTTCTGAAATAAATTGAAAGGCAAGAACGATCTCTTTTCCTTTATAAGGAGTGAGGTCTATGGCCTTTGATGTGAGATCTGTCCATCTTCCAGGGCTGGCAACACTTGGATCTTCAATGTAATCTATTTCATCCCAAGCTGTTGCACTAGGATCATCTCCATTGTAGTCAGTAGAGATTTTGACTTTGAGTTTATCCCAAATGGGATTTTTCACAGTAAGGTCGATCTTCATTTTAAGATCTTCTGCATTTACAAGAGAGATTTTAGGAGAAAGAAGCCATGATTCTCCCACGGCTTTTTCACCATCTTTAAAGTTTGCAATTTTGGCGAATCGATATCTTCCAGAGAGTTGGAAGGCTTCCCACTCCGGAGCAGTATGACTGAGTCTCGCTGACTGAAAGGGGTGGAGTTTCGGTTTATTGAAAGAATGTTTAAAGAGCTCAAATTTGATGGTTTTCACATTTACCTTATGAGCTTTTGCGTATTTATAAAGAATGATATTGGCCTTCTTTTCAATACTCTTCACTCGATTTTCATCCTGTCTTAAGAAAGGATATTTTGAAAATTGAGTCACTGAACGATAAAGAAGTTTGATGGATTCCTGGGCGTCAACACCTCGGTCGAGTTTGATAAGAGAAATTTTGATTCTAAAAAGAGTCTTTTGAATTGCTTTTCTTTCTTGAGAGGTATTAGAGGCTAAAAATTCTTTGTCTTCAATTGCTGCTTGGAGACCATTGATTTCAATAACGGCAGCTTGAATCTCTTGATCTTGAATGTTTCGACTATCAAATTCGGTTTGACCTCTGTCTCCTCCACAAGACCCCAGTAAGAAGAGACCTAGTAGAGCGAGTGAGCGAAACAAGACTGTACAGAAGTTCATAATAAATCCCTTAGAGTTTAAAAATCTCTCCAGCATCAAAGTTATAGTTAATTTCAATTGAAAGTAGCCAGTCACTATCTTTATAAGAACTTAAGAAGCGATCTTCTTGGACGTCAGCACTATTTCCAAAGACTTTGTTCTTTGCCTTAAAGTATTCAATCTCTGGCTTGATTTCATATTTTCCTTGAAGGATATAAGTTCCAAAACCATATCGAGTAAGACCACCATGTGAGAGGGCATCGTCAAAAGTTCTGAGGCGATGAGCCGATTCTCTTTCGCGAAAAACAAAATGCTCACTTTGGTTTTTATAAGAGATATAGGGGATGACATTTTCTAGTCTTGTTCCCAGCTTAAGGCTGTAGGCCATACCAGATTGGTCGATCCAGTTCTGTCTGTTTCCATAATAATCGAGATAGATCGGTTCAAAAGGATTCTCTTCCTTGAACCAGCTTCCAGAAGAGTTGAGGTTATAAGGGTTATCACCGGCTTTTGATCGAGTGACTTCGGCAGAAATAAGAATCTTGTTGTTGAATTCAGAGGCAAGTTGAAGAGAGCTTGCTGAAGAAAGAAGAGAGCCTGTTTCTTTTGCTTCGCTGTGAGATACATGTTTTGCTTTTGTCCAAAGCTTAAGAGAGTTGGTGATAAATTTTCCTTCTATACCAAATTGCGTCCCAAAGTCTTCTCTACGCTCCCATCTTTCAACGCTTGTATTAGATTCAATATTGAAATCTTCGTTGGATGGATGAAGATAAGTGGCAACTCCAAACCCTGCTGAAAGTTTGATCATTTCTTCAAAATCAAAAGCGAGAACAAAGCCAGGAATTGTTTTTGTTTCAATTTTTACATCACTTGAGTTGGTTCCTGATAAAGGTGTAGGAGCTCCGTCAATAGAATAGATTCTTGTAACATCGTAAGTGTTAAACTCGCTTCCAACATCACCGTCAAAGTTATAAGGATAAAAAGTTATCCCAAATCCAAGAGTTGGAAGAATTTGAGTGTTATATTGGACAAAGGTTTTGTCCGAATCAAGATCTGGCCCAAAACTGATGGCCTTGGAGTCACTGGTGTCGCCATTGTCATCATCAGTTTTCAGTTCAAGATCGAGACCAAATTTAAATTTCTGATAACGGTGGTTTAAAAGAAATTCAAATTTAGAAGTTTTACTATCAAAGGTATCTTCAACAGGATCGGTCTCAAAACCAAATGTCAGTGAAAAGTCTTTACTGTACTGATATTTTAACTTTGCATCGACTTCAACCTGATCTCCCGCTTCAGCATTTTTTGAGCTACTGTAGAGATGATCTTCGTAGCTAAAGCTATCGATTGAAAACTTTGAAGTCTTTGGTGATTCAGAAAAAGCGTCAAAGGCCAGGAGATTTGAGCAAGCAACAAGAATAGAGATCCAACGTGATTTCATAGCAAAAAAGTACCTTTTCTCGATTGGGTTCTAGACAGGGCCAAAACCTAAGTAATTTCCTTATTTTTCAAATACCTTAGAGTTTTGGTTTGCGCCAATAAATTGCATTCTTTACAGCGGTGCGTGATGTGAATGAATCGAACCGATTTCTTTTTAATTCCAGTGGTTTAGTCATTTCGAGAAAGTATTTTTCTAATATATTTAAAATGATTTCTTTATAAAGTGGTGCCGAAACTTCACCAAAATTATGCTTGAGGAAAAAATTTTTAAATTAGGAGCTGGGGCCAGTCCCTCTTATAATGGTTGGAGTATTTTCAATAATTTAATCGAACTTATTTGCGAGGAGAACCGTATTATGAGCAATACTGCTAAAATCCAACATGGAGATGTGGACTTTGAATGCCCTGTCGTTGTTGGCTCTGAAGGAGAGAAGGGGATAGATATCTCAAAACTGAGAGCTGAAACAGGTTTAATCACCATTGATAATGGGTTTGGTAACACGTGTACGGGACAAAGTGCGATTACCTTCTTGGATGGTGAGAAGGGGATTCTTCGTTATCGTGGGATTTCTATTGAGGACCTTGCCAAGAACTCGAGCTTCCTAGAAGTTGCTTATCTTTTAATTTATGGAAACCTTCCGACTCAAGAGCAGTATAGTACTTGGGAAAATAAAATTAAGAGGCATACTCTTTTAAAAGAAAACTTTTCTCAATTTTTTAATGCCTTCCCAAGAGATGCTCACCCAATGGGAGTTCTTGCTTCATCAGTAAGTGCGCTTTCGACTTTTTATCAAGAGTTCCTTGATCCTAAGAATACTGAAGAGGTGGATGAAGTGATCGTTCGATTAATGGGGAAACTTCCAACGATTGCTTCATATGCTTATAAGACATCAATTGGTCAGCCAAGAATTTATCCTCAAAATAGTTTGGATTATTGTTCAAATTTTTTAAATATGATGTTCTC
>JBMYPC010000082.1:0-14293 GCA_049599895.1 Bacteriovoracaceae bacterium
GAAAACTTTAAAGACTTCAAAATAGCTCTTTCTCAAGTCTTTAATGGCGCCATCTCATTCGAGAGTAATGGTGTTGATGTAACGACCCCGATTACAGAGGGTGCTATACCTGTAGATCCTAAAAACCCACAATGTCTTTCCAGCAGAGGGAAGGAAAAGCTAAATTTGAGCAGCAGTCTCAATGAAACTATACTAGAGGTAATAAGCAGCAATAAGGACCTTGAAAAAATCATTCCCCAACTCATTAATCACAGTCAGATTCCACCTTTCTCTATCCAATTTTACAAAACACTCAAGTCAAAAATGAAACAAAAATATCCAAATTTCAATATTACTAAGAATGCATCTAAATCCAGAGAATACTTTGCTGAACTCAATAAAAACATTGCCGAACTTGCCTCTGATGAAGAAATGAAAAGAATCAGAGATTCATTCCAAAAGAAATGTTCAAAACTTTTCTCTCATATTACAAACCTTCTTTGCCAGAAAGAAGACTCCCACATTGCAATCACAAGCGAGAAGTATCATAAAGTTGATTTTAATCCAAAAGAAGAAAATGATGATGATCTCTTTGATGAATTCAGTGATGGAGAAGACGATGAAAATCACAAGAAACTCGTTTCTTATTGCAGAGAAAGAGAAGATGCCATTTTCATTGCGAGAGACCCAAATGTAATTGGCTCAGATAGCTCTCCTTGCCAGACTTTTAGTCAAGATATGCCATTGATGAGTATTTCTGAAAGAGATAAGGCAATGGAGATCACAACACCTCACATTCTCTTTAATCAAGAAGAGCTAGCGTGTCTTTCACAGTCACTTAATGAAACTGAAGAGGCTCTCGCTGAACCAACTTCAAAAAAGGATAAAGACGCATTAAAAATTATACAATTTGAAGATAACATCTGCCTTCACCTCTCATGTAAGAACTACGCATTGACAGGTGGAACTGCAAAGCTGGCCGGTGGTAAATGTGACCCCAGAGAATCACCAGAGCTTTATTCAGCTATTCAGGAACTACAACAATTTAATTGTTCGAAAGAGCCTGAAAGAGTTGATGAAATGTGTAACAAAGGTGAAATGACTTTAGCTTTCCAGAACATCCTAGAGCTCTATCTTGAGCAATGTCTTGAGGGTGGAGAAGAATGTATTGGAAAAGATAATATCGATACAATCTTAGGAAAAGATACTGATCTTAGAAAATACTACGATACCAATATTGATAGAGTAAGAACTTCACATCGGTCTCGAAAAAATATCACAGGAAATGATTTCAGTAGTGATTGGGCTGTTAGCGAGTTTCTTAATACTGATCTTGAGTCTGCTCAAAACTTAGTGAACTTAAGAGGGTTTGATAAGAGCGAGGTCGTTAAATTAACTCCTAAAAAGGAAGAGGCTGCAAGTACTCCAGCTTACGCTAGCTCTTCAACTTCTCAAGCTCAAGTTGCCTCGAAGGCACCTACTGTTGAACAGCAAGTCATTATGGATAACAGCAGCTCCGCGAATACTCAGCTTGAAAGAAAGATTGAGAGAGACAGAAGCTCGATCATTGCCAAGGCCAAAGAAATGACGAGGCAGCAAAACCTATTGAGTGAGTTAACAAGAGCGGTTGTAAAAGCGAATTCAATTAAAGCTTCAAATAAGAATAAGAGATACATGACTAAAGACGACTATTTCAAATCAAGAGAATTAGATGCAAGAATCAGAACTTTAACTGATGCTCTAAAAGAAACTCCAAGTAATCCGTCGGTCGATTCTGTCATTTCTGATGGGCAACGTATTACAGGTACGTTTATACCCGCACCAAAAAACACAAAACCCGCACCAAGCTTCGCCTATGGAAACAACGACTTAAACCGTAAATATCCAGCATCGACTCCGAATACTTCGCTTGGAAAGATTGGAGCCTTTGGAACTGGAGTTTCAGGGGCGACGAATTCAACTAATCGTGAAGATTCTGTTGAAAGTGAGCCAGAAGTTTCGACAGGTGGGAGCTCTCCTTCTGAAGGTGCTTCTTCAATTCAAATTTCTGAAGAAGTAGGATCGTTTGGGGGAAGTGGTGGATCTAGTGGGGCTTCAAGAGCTCCTGGAAGTGTTTCTGGTTCAGGCGGTTTTGCTGGTCTGTCATCAGGCAAATACAGCGAAGAAGAGTATGATGAATTAGAAAATGTTGATGTTCCTGAAATTGTCTTTACTGATGACAATCCTGTTCTTGATGAAGGGATTGAGAAGTTCTTTCAAGACAACTCCGAGTTTAGTTTTGGGCATCCTTTAAAAATACGCCATGAGAACTTCAAAAAAGGTGAGTATATTGAGCTTGCTCCGATGTTTGAGAATGGGGAGTTCTCTCATTACTCTTTGCTTGGGACCACTGAGCAGATTTCAAAGTTTCAAATCAATAATCCTTCGGCTTATATGCAAAGTCTCTCTTACAACTTAAAACTTGTTATTCAAAGTGCGCAACTTCGCTAGAGTTGCATGAAACAAAAATCTATTTGCAAAGATCTTTTAATTCTTCAAGCAAAGATTCAACTTTATCTCCGAGAGTTTTTGAAGGGAGTTCAACAATTGCAACAGCTGTCTCGTCGTGTTTACCTGTTCGGTAAAAATTGTGGGATACAAATCTTCCTGAAGTAAGATTTGGAGCTCTGTCATATTGACAAGTGTTTATATCATATAAAGTTGAAATGGCTCTCTGTGCCTTCATTTTCCTGTCATCCATTAGAACTTTAGTTGTGTAGAATGCATTTTCTTCCCATCTTGTTGTAACAACCTTCGAAACATCTTTGAGGTTAAACTTTGATCTGTCCCAAGTATTATTACTAGTATGGGTTGAGTCACAGTTTTTATAATGAAGTTGTCGGTCGTAGATTAATGTACAATAGTCTCCTGTGTGAGAGATTGATTGCCTTACATATGGTTTTTTAGCTCGATGTCTGACGTATGCCTTAGGGGAAGTATCCACCTTTATATAGAAGTCACCAATTTCTTGTTCAATATAATATTTAAGCTCTCTAAATACATCTGCTTTCATTCTTCCTGCCAGATTTAGTCTGTAATCACTGTATGACCCTTCAGGCAAGGTTCCATTTCCTGTAATAACAGAACTCCCTTCAATAGAGGTGCTTCCCTTTACAGTTATGTTTCCTTGTATTCTTACGTTGTCAGTAATGAAAGCAAACCCTGTAATGACTGATGTGCCTAATATTCTCGCCTGGCCATCTACGTTTGCATTGCCGCATATTGCTGCTGATGGTGCCAGAAAAACGTGCTCGCCAATATAAGCGGTGTTGGCTACAAATCCTCCTCTTTGAGGATTGCGATGTCTATAATTTTCAAAATAATAACCTTGCTCGCCAGGACAGAGACCAGAAGTTGCAGCTATGGCTTCAAGAGTTATAAGTGCCTGAATAACAAAAAGTAGTTTTTTCATAATCATTGGTTTCCTAAATTTATTCTATATCGAATATCCTATTCTCAACTCTTTCTCAAGTGGGTATTCATAATTTCACAATATGAATAAATATTAATCACTCTTGTTTTATAGCAAAAACATCTCCCTCACTTTTTCAGTTCTGAAACAAAAATATCTTTCTTAAGTTGTTAAAATCATTGAGCCAGATTCTGGCACAGGCCTTGCTTCATTCTCCAGCATCGAAAAACTGATTCCCAAGAATATAGGGATCATATGAAGGAGAACTCATGAAAAAGATGGAAGAACAAACAGTGATCATTCCAGAAGGGAAGAGAACATCAATGGACAACATGCTTTGCCTTGTGGACTTTGAAGAGCTGAGCGCTGAAGAAGAAAGAGAAGTTGAAGAAGCGTTAGCACTTGCTTTCTAGATTAATGGGGTCAATGTTGGCCCCTTTTTTTGGGTGAATTTATGTTTTACAGTAATGACGAAGTTAAAATTCAAAACCAGTTTAGCTCGATTGATGGGAAACAAATCTATACCGGGACCTATTGGGATGAGTTTGGTCTTTCTCAGGCCTTTCTCCCTTACGACTCAGATGTTCTCGTTCTAGGACTTGCTGAAGGAGCTTGTGTTCGACCCATTCATGCTTCTGGTCGAGTGGGAAGTCTTGATTGTGTCGACTATGATGGAAAGCTTCTTGCGAAATGTCGAAGCCTTTTTGAAAAAAAGTTTCGTGAAATTCCATTTCAAACTTATGAGTCATGTGCTTTTGATTTTCTTGGGCAAACGACGAAGAAATATGACCTTATCTGGATTGATCTCTATCTCAAAGAGAGTTATAGCCCAATTTATTTTAATCCTTATTTTTGGAAGCTTGCGAGTGAGAAGTTAAATCCCAGAGGAAGAGTTCTTGTGAATTCCTTTGGGCTTCCGATGCATCTAAAGCCATTTTCTACAGACAATCCGCAGTTTAAGTTTCTTAACTTCATTAATCTCCAATTTGATGAGATTCGTGTGATTCCTTATAGAAGAAATATGACTCTTGTGATTGAAGACAAAAAATCACCATTAAACTTCTCAGTTCCTTCTCTTAAGCTTTGTGACCAGATGGTCATGAAAACCTTTGCACACAAGTATTATCATGCTGAAAAACTATCTGATCTTTTAAAAATCAAAACTTCGTCTGAACTAGGAGAGTTGAAACTTGAAAGTATCGACGTTTCAATGAGAGCGGGGTGGAAACTTTTTATTGAGAAGTTAAACGACAGAATTAGAGACCTTAAATTAAAAAGACCACTTCTTAAAGCACCTCGAGAGATCCGAGACCTTGTTCAGGATGAAGTTTCCTCACTCTCATTATTAGAAGACATGCTAAAAAAGAAAAGTCGAGAGATTATCTTTTTCCCTGTGTTTTTATCGGGTGAAGTGAATTGTTCAGAACTCGACGTCACTTGGTTTGTGAATTGGTTTTTTCAAAATCACAACCGACTGCGCCTTGAGATGAAAGAGATCTTTTTTAGTTATTTTCTTCCTTTAATTACATCAATCGTTATTAATCCAAATGCAAGTAGTAAAAGTTATAGCTTTCGAATGAATCAGGTTCTTGATTTCTATCTTCAAGAGCTAAAGCTGATAACAATTGAGGGTCTTCAATGAAAGAGAATCATGATTTTTTTGTTGTTGATAACTTCTATCAAGACCCTCTAAAGGCAAGAGAGTTAGGACTAACTTGCGAATATCTTCCTAAAGAAGCGGGGCTTGATGGCGAGATCTGCATCGAGTCTCGGAAATCTTATTTCAATGAGGCCTTGGTCAAAAAACTTGAAAGTATTATTCAAAAGCCAATTGATTTTGATCCCGCAAAGTTTGCTTTTGGCGTTTTTGCAAAGGCAGAAACTATTAATCAAGGAAGATCAAGAGTTCACGTTGATCCTACTGATTGGGTTGGGATTGTTTATTTAAGTGAGAGGTGCTCATCCCAATCAGGCGGTGGCACAAGTTTTTATCAACATATTAAAACAGGTTTCTCAAGGCTTCCTAATGATAAAGAGGCCTTCATCAAAAATGTTCTTAAAAGAGATGCGAAAGACTTAAGCGCCTGGAGAGAAATCCATAAAGTTGAAATGAAGTTTAATCGGCTTCTTCTTATCAAAGCCGGAGAGCTTTTTCATAAGGCGACAAATTATTTTGGGGAGAACTCTCAAAGTGCACGGTTGACTCAACTCTTTTTCTTTAACGAAAAGAAGGCATTATGAAAAAGCTTAAAGTGATTGATAACTTCTATAAAAAACCTGAAGAGATTCGAAATTTGGCACTTAAGACCGATTATATCAATGTCAAAAAACTTCGCTATCCAGGAATTCAAAGTCGAAAGAGTTTTACGAACTTAGATCTTCAAAAGAAGTTTGAAGATGTTCTTGACACTAAACTTGAGATCGATCCAAAGAAATACACCTTTGGAAAATTTCGCATAATGATCAATGAACCATTCACCTTTAAAGCTCATCTTGATGGTCTGACGAATCTCACAGGTCTTGTTTATCTCAACCCAGAAGATTCTTGCTCTGGTGGAACTGCTTTTTATCGCCACCGAAAGTCTGGACTCGAAGGGCCTTTGTCTCAAAATGAAGTTGAGGCCAGAGGTTTTTCTTCAAACGAAGAGATGTTTAAAGAGCTTATTGGAGACGACAAGTACGATCCTGAATCTTGGGAGATGACGGACTTTGTCCCAATGAAATTTAATCGACTCCTCGTTTTTAAAGGCTATCACTACTTTCACTGTCATACGAGTTCCTTTGGAACTGACAAAGAGAGTGGTCGTATGACTCAGCTTTTTTTCTTTAACGAAGTATTAAACTCATAACCAAAAGAGGAATTATGAAAAATCGAATCTATTTTGCTTCACTTATGACGAACATCGGAAACTGGTTAACCTTTCTTGCGATTGCTCTTTTAGTGAAAGAAAAGCATGGTGTCCATCAAGTTGCCTACACTTTTATGGTTCAGGCGATTATCCCACTTTTGTTTTCTCAATCGTTAGTCAAATTTATTCCCGAATCAAAACAGAAAAAGGCATTTTTTATTGTGCAAATCCTTTTTGCTCTTAATCTTGGCCTTCTTTTAAGTTTTAAATCAATGGGAGCGATTTATCTCTTTTTAATTGTTTCAAGTCTTCTTAAAACTCTCTCAAATCCCTTATTTCAAAGTTTAATTGGAAGGTGGGTGAAAACTGAAGAGCAAAAAGAAGTTTATACTAGAGTAGGGGCGATCAATGCGACTTGCTTAGCCATTGCTCCTCTTTTTGGCGGTTATGTTTCCCTTAAGTTTGGTTATGACTCGGTTTTTCTTATCGACATGATAAGTTTTTTGATTCCACTTTTTGTCTTAGCACCAATGAAGGCCTTAAAAGAAGCCTCTTCAGAAGTGGAAGAGTTTAAGTTTTCAAAACTCTTTAAAAGCATTGCCGGCGTCCCTAAAGGTCTCAACCTTGAACTGAAAAAAGTCTTATTTATTTGGTTTTTATTTTTAAATGTTGGAGCCTTTATTAACGGAATTGAATTTCCTATCTTTGAAAAGCTTTCTCTTTCAAAAGATCAAATTGGTCTTATTATTGGGATGTGGGGTCTTGGCAGTCTTCTTTCTTTTCTTTTGGCAAAGACTTCCTTTAGTAAAAAAGACCTGTTTGCATTAAATTCAGTTTCTTTAACTTCTGGAATCGTTGCCTTCGCTTTTACACAAAACTTTTATATTCTCGCTATTAGTTTTCTTGTTCTAGGGTTTTCGATTGCTAATCTCAGTGGTGAAATTCGAGCAAAGCTTCAAAAGAGTGTTCCGGAGAATACGAATCCTCTGCCAATATGGGCCTTTTCAAATCAAATCATCTCTCTTTCTAATATAATCTGTTATGGATTACTTGGACTTTTGACGAATAAAGTTGACCTTGAATATTTAGGAGGTGGTCTTGCTCTGCTGACAATGATTCTTCTCTTTGGAAAGATTCAGGTGGAAAAGAGATTTTCGGTACTTCGAAAGGCTTAGGCTCTGGTATTTTCAGAGTCCCTATATTCTTTGATTGTCACCATGAGCTTAGAGTAAATCGGATGGGGTCATCAATAACATCTGAAAGTTTTTTGATGAGACCCAGAGATTGAAGTGATTTATAGATTCGATCAAAAAGAGTGATTGAAACCTTTAAGTTTTAAATTCTGTAATAGCGATGACCATCTTTAAAGCCAATGTTTTCAAACATGTTTTCAAAGTTCTTCCCAAGATTTTCCTTTGCAAAATTAATAATGGGGTAGAACTCTTCAGCCTTATGGCCTTTTTCTGTTCGAAATAGCTCTGGAACGAGTGAATCGACATCGAACTTCTATGATATTGGAGTAGCGAGACTATCGTTACTTGAAAAGCTATCTTTATTCCGAGTGGAATGACCTTAGGGACATGGATCTGATTTTATATCTTCCAAGATTCTGTACATGAGAGCTTTTGAAAGCCTTAGTTGACGGCAAACCTCATTAATCTTTCCATGGTTCGATTCAAGCCAGTGTTTAACCATTAGTTTTTCCACCTCACGAAGCAAAGGTTGAAGACCGTTCACTTTTACGAATTCGTAAGCTTTAGTTCCAAGTAAATTTGTAGGGTCTTCATTTTGGTTTCTCTCATGGCCGAAAAGGAATTTCTGATTCTTGTTCATATAAACAGGAAAGTCATTGTCCGTAACAATTCCCTTAGACTTCATTACGACCTCTTGAGCCACATTCTTAAGCTCTCGAATATTGCCAGGCCAGGCATAATCAAGAAGAAATTCTTTGGCCTCGTCTGTGAGATAGAGTCGTCTTGCGCTTTGGTTTAAAAAGCTTTCAAAGAGATCGAGAATGTCCTCTTTTCTGTTTTCTAATGGGGGAACTTCAATTTCCTGACCTCTTAAACGAAAGTAAAGATCAAGGCGAAACTTTTTTTCTTCAATCAGATCTTCAAGAGCGTCACATGTGGCGCTTATAAGAGTGAATTGACTCTGAATTTCCTCGTGGCTTCCCACTGGACGAAAAGACTTTTCTTCAATAACTCGTAAGAGTTTCTTTTGAATCTCAATATTGATAGAGCCAATCTCATCTAGAAAAAGTATTCCACCATTTACCTTTTTTAAAATTCCTTCTTTATCAGAAGTGGCCCCAGTGAAGGCCCCTTTTTTATGTCCAAAAAGTTCTGATTCGATTAACTGTGAAGACATTTCTGAAAGATTGAGATGGAAGAAAGGTTTATCAGGTCTTGTTGCTTGATGGAATGCTTTTGCAAGTTGCGTTTTCCCAACTCCTGTTGGGCCAGTGATGAGAAGATTTGATTGATGTTTAATTTGGTTTTGAAAGAGTTTTAGAATTTCATTTCGAAATGAAGGGTCTTTCGTTCGATATTCTTTAAATATTTCTCCTTCAAGTTCAAGGAGTTTTAGAGTTTGCACTGACTTTTGAATCTCCTCAAAAATAAGTTCTTTTGACTTGAGCTTATTTAAAAAACTATGGCAGCCAAGTTCGTAAGCTTGTCTTAAAGATTGCACATCTTCTGATCCTGTAAGAATAAGAGGAAGCTTAATTTTTTCTTTAAGAGATCTAAGGACTTCAAGCCCACCCTGTGGTGATTCTTCTAAAGAAAGATCAATAAGAGCAATTTCAAACTTCTTGTTTTGAGCTTTAAGTTTTGCTGATTGAATTGATCTTGCCAGCGTTACTGTTCCAAGTGTTTCAAGTTGACGGCTGAGCGCAACTGCCCAAAGTGGATCGTCTTCCACTAATAAAATGTTCATCTTTTACCCCCTGCTATCAATGACAGCAGAGTTTGGTAGAGCAAGGGCCATACCAATTGGAATATCTTCTAAGGGTTTAATTTTTCAATCGTGCAAAGTCCTAGAATGTTTGAAAAATGAAATCGCTTTTGAGCGTTGTTTCAAGATTGAAATACTTTGGTCCAGTAGTTGCAGTATAAAATCAAGAAAAATTAAACTTAAGAGTATTTAGAGGAGTTTGAGATGAAAAAAGTGTCTATGATTTTTACAGTTGTGGGGCTTTTATTAATAAGTGCTGCTCAAGCATCGGCTTCCCATCCTATGAAGTCTCAAACGGCCAAATTAGTCCGCTCACAGCTCTGGTATAACGGGCCTGAAGCTCACCAGAGTGTCGATGAACTTTTGAAGATTGCTTCAGCTAAAATACCAACTGAAATTAAGGTTGAGCAGAACAATCAAAAGCAAGTGGAATTGCCTGAAGAAATCACTCGACCTATGCACTCAGTGTTAAAAAAACATGCGCCCCAGCTCTAGATTCTTTGTAGATTTTCATTAAACTAGGATTGCAAATTTACTGGTTTATAGTATTGTATTCAGACTAAAAGCGTCGTAGTGTAGTGAAGGAAGATTTATGCGCAAAGTGGCCCAAATAGGCACTCATCTCAAGAAGATTTATAGAACCTATTCTCAATCATTATTAGAGGCATTGCAAAAGAAAGGTTTCGCTGATTTAAGACCAAGTTTCTTAGAAGTATTACTTTATATTTGTGAACATGATGGATCCTCAATCAAGTCAATTGGAAGGGGTTGTGGTTTAAAAAAGCAAACCATGACTTCACATCTCAATGAGCTTGAAAAAAGGGGCTATGTAAAAAGACAAGTGAACCCACGTGATAAGCGTGAGCAGCTGGTTTTTTTAACGGAGTATGGACAGAAGTTTAAGCTCAGCCTTACTGAGTCAGTGAATGAAATTGAAGTGGATTACATCAAAGTTCTTGGAGAAGTTGAGATGGATCGAATTGATTTTGTTCTTCAAAACTTTTATCAAAAAATTGCGGAAATGCACGAGTCTAAATAGTCTTAGAAGACCGGATAGAAATCACCAAATTGAATGTTACTTGTAATCACTGTGGTGAGATAACCTGATGTGAGAAACAAGGTTCCCTCGTAAATTGAAAAGCCTATAAGCTCGTTTTGGTTCTCTTCAGCATCAGCTTGTCCTTCGGTATGAACACTGTCATTGAGCTTATAAAATAGCTGAATCCCTTTTTGAATAACAGGGAAGATAATTAATGAGAGCATGATCTTAAGAATGACTTGGATTGAGAACCAGCGGATCTCTAACATGTCTTGTTTTAGCGAAGAAGCAATAATCAGACTCCAACCAATAAAGAACCCTAAATAAGAAAAAGCAATCGCAAGACTTTTTTGAACGAGTAAACGATTGAAAGAAAGTTTTGAAACGATGGCATAACTTTTGGTGGCAAAGCCAATGAGAACCATGGAAAGAAGCCATGTGATCATGAGAAGGACAAGAGATTCTTTTGCAACAAAAAGTGATGACTTAAGGATAATGGCAACTCCAATGCAGTGACCAAAGCTTATGATCGAGTAGGCAAAGTTTTTTCTTTTTAAGACCTCATCTTGGTACTCGAAGTTATAAAGAACGATACTTTCAATAATGTAAATTGATCCCAAATAAAGAAGAATTACAATAATTGAAAGAATAAGAAACTCAATAATCGCAACAAGAATTCCCGAAGAGATGTGAAAATAAAACTCTGAAAAAATTATTCCAAGACCAATGATTCGAGCGAGAAGATGAAGAGTGTCTGGAGCATTCTTTGAAGGGTGAAAACGGCTAAAGATCGTTTTTCGAGTAGAGGGATAGAAAATCGCGTGAACGTATTTATAGATGTAGAGGACGGCACAAAGAAGAATTGTAAAAATAACTCTCAGGATGAGTTTATCAAATAGTTCATTCATTTCAGGATTGTCCCCACTGATTCTGTTATCTTCCATGGAGGAATATTAAAGAGTTTTATAAAGAGTGCTTTAAAATCGATTTTTCTTTCTCGGTTTTCTCTTTGGTATTGAAAGGCCTCTTTGGTAATGATTCCTTCCGTTCCAAATTCTCTATTGAGTCCATAAAAAGCTCTATTATCTTTTTTGTATTGCTCAAGCTTTATGTAAAAGTCCTTAGAAGGTCTAAACTCACCCCAACCAAAAAACTTTGGAAATTGTTTATAGACCCGGTGAAATTCCCAAACTCTTTGTCCCGAAGGTTGTCTCTCCCAGGTTCCGTAAGCAGGACTTCCAAGATAAAGGCTTCCTGGAGGAAGTGGGATTGAGCTTTCAAGGTTTGATCGCTCCGCTCTTCGAAACAATGAAAGACCTATGTTGGGCTGGTTTCTTTCCCAATGTCTTCTTGAAGTTCTCACGATGACTGTTTTTGGGGAGCGAAAGCCACGGATGACTAAATACTTATGGTAATAAGTTTTAATTAGGAATCCAGTTTTAAAAGAATCAATAAGAATGACAGAAAGATCTCCTCCTCTAAAAAAGTTAGAGTAGGTCACTTCGCTAACAATATAAGGAGTTCCTTTACTTGATCTTGAGAGGGATTTCGTCAATCCCAAAAACATCAAAACCAGAAGGATATAAAGAGAGAACGTTTTCATTGGGGAATATTGTCTCGTACTTGATGTGGAGGATCAATTGAAAACTCTCTTTTTTGTTGCAGCAAGTCTTAAGATTGTTCGATTAGAGAGAGGATTTCAGTTTTTTGTTTTTCTGTAAGAGAGCCAAAGTCGCAGTGAAGGCGGCTGATGGCATGAGATTCACTGAATTTCTTAAAGAGATCAGTAGACTGGTCAATCGGAAAGAGAATTTTCTTATTATTTTGAAAAAGCTTTCTTACAACCATCATTTTATAGGTGTTGTGGCTAGGCCCATCGGTATAATACTTTGAAAGTCGCCCAAGGGATGAGCTTCTAATAAACTCAATCTCTTGCTCTTGAAGGTATTGTTGAATTTTTTCTAATTGAATCAATTGAGACTGGTTAAAAGATTCATAGATTTTTTTGGGAATTTTATTTTTAACGATTGCTTGAGCGTATTCATTCTTAGAGTTTCTTAAAACCTTCATAAGATGATGATCGTCGTGAACAATATACTCTTCAATATTTGCAGGAATTTTGTATTCATCAGGGGATGAACGAAAATATTTTAACAGAAGTTGCTCTAAGCAGACGGCCCTATAGTGAAAATAGACCATCACAAACATATGGTAACGACTCAAGAGAAAGTCATCAAAAGTTACGACAGCTCTTTCCGTTATTCCAAGAACAATATCATTGTTTTCAAGTTCACAGGCTTCGAGATTATCGGTGAGCCAATCAAGATCATAAGATCCGTAACTTACACCACAGAAATAACTATCTCTTAAAAGATAGTCCATTCGGTCACAGTCAAGTTCACTTGAAACAAGTTGGTGAAGAATCGGAAAGTAGTTTTTATTATTAATCGTAAAGTACTCTTTATCGTGAGTTCTTCCAATTATAAGATCGGCGATTCTTGCTCGATCAACTCCAAGCTCTGATTCCACGGCATGGAAAGATTCAGCGAAGCTGCTGTCGGCAATAGATTTGATTGTGTAGTCTTCGTGAGTCGCCTGACGGTCGAATTTTTGTTCGTGGTCAGTGAGAAAGTTTTTTGGAATCTCTAGCTCTGAGAGAAGAGGCATCACAGATTCAGTTGAGTGACTGAGAGGAGCATGGCCAACATCGTGGAGGAGGCAGGCCAGTTTAAAGGTCTCCTTAATTCGATCGTAGCCCTTTTCTTTTTGAAGAGAGAAAAAGAGTTTATCAAAAACTCTTCTTCCAATGTCCATAACACCAATGGAGTGGATAAATCTTGTATGAGTGGCCCCTGGGAAAATGTAATCAGCGAAGCCAAGTTGTTTGATATTTCTTAAGCGCTTAAAGAAATCGTGAGTAATGATAGGGATTTCAGATTCAAGAATGTGAATTGATCCGTGGACTGGGTCTCTAATTTCCAAAGCTTTTCCTTAAATTGGAAGGATTTTTCTTAAGATGAGTTCTAGGAGACTTTTTCCAGATTGTCCAGGTTCGCATTGAGCCAGTCAATAATATCAGCACTTTCATGCATCGGGTTGCCGTCAATGTAGAGGCAGGGGACGGTTCGTCGGCCAGTATCAGAAACGAGCTTGTCGAGAGCCGCACGGTCTTGCATGATGTCCTTGTACTCAACTTTAACCTGATGTTCCTGAATAACCACGAGCACACGTTGGCAAAAAGGGCATGAGGGAAAGAAGTAGTAGTCTAATTTTGGTGCACTCATTATTTTCTCCAAAAACAAAAAGAGGCCAAAAATAGCCTCTTTAGAATTACATTAATTTACTTTTGTTTTAAAGCTCAGAGCTTCCTTTTTTGCTCTTGTCTAAACCTTTAGCGTAGAGCTCGTCTTCATCAAGATACTCTGGATCTTCTTCATCGGGTTTATCAAAAGCATCGTTATAACCCCAGCCATAATCAACGTTATTATTATCAGACTCGTCATCATCTTCAGGGTTGTACTCATCGTTAAGCTTAACAGAGTTTGGAGAGTCATCTTGAGAAGATGAGAATCCATCGGCTTTTTCTTCAACTTGATCTATTGAAACAGCTTCTCCTTCTTCTTCAGAGTTTGATCCAAAATCATTTGCGAGAGGAGTCTCTACATAATCAGAGTTTAAGCTCTCTGTTTCTTCAACTTCAGGCTCTGCGTTGAGTTGGTTTTGCTCTTTGTATTTTCTGATGGCCTCTTCTTTTGAGAGCTTTCCATCATCTGCTTTTTTTGGAGCGGCTGTTTTCTTCGTGGCTTTTTTTGTTGTTTTCTTTGCGGCTTTCTTTTTCGTCGCCTTTTTCTTAGTGGCCTTCTTTTTCGTCGCCTTTTTCTTAGTGGCCTTCTTTTTTGTCACCTTTTTCTTAGTGGCCTTCTTTTTCGTCGCCTTTTTCTTAGTGGCCTTCTTTTTTGTCACCTTTTTCTTAGTGGCCTTCTTTTTCGTCGCCTTTTTCTTAGTGGCCTTCTTTTT
>JBMYPC010000083.1:0-13701 GCA_049599895.1 Bacteriovoracaceae bacterium
TATCTAAAATATTAACACGAAAGGTGCATTTAAAACTTGCATTCTTTCATTGGAGGAAATAATTATGGCAACAAAACAGACAATTAGTTCACTAACTTTACCAAGCACTAAGATTGAAGTTATCAGTCTTACAGACAAAACCATGGTAAAGGATGGCAAAACCATTGAATGGAAAGAAGTTAAATTCTTATTTGATGGAGACCTTTTAACAGGGAGTACAAACAAAAACTCCAATGTAAAAGAAGGTAAGTGTCAAGCCAACTTTGAAATCGCCAATGGAGGCTCTGGACTTAAGTTCAAACTTCATTTTATTGATTCAACTACGGCTTAACAGAGGGTGGGGTCACCCCACCCTTTTAAAATCTGGTTCAATGGGTACACCTTTGTCTATGGCAAACATGGCAAGTCGTAAATGAATGATGACAATAGTTTTATGGGTAAACACATAAGGTTCTTTTTTATTGTTTATATCAATCAAGATAACTGGATATTTTTCTTTTAATTTCTTAAAGGCGGTCAAGCCTTGAATTTTATCTATACCTCTATGGAAACAAAAGCCATCGAGAAATTCATCAAGACAAACACAGTCTTTAGACTTTTCTTCAAGCATAGCGATCTCGCCTTGTTGACAATACTTTTTAAAAAGAATAATTCCAACAAGGGTAATGAAAGCAATTATTAAATAGTTCATTACTGTAACCTCCCACAAACTTTTTTCATTTTAGGAATTTCAATACCTAAAACCTTCTTGCCGTAAATATTTTTACAGGCATATTTACCAATTTTATTAAAAGCGTTGGTGACTTTTACCTCCTGAGCCTTTAAATGTTTTTCAATTTTTGGAGCATGGGCTTGTGGGTTTTGAAAAAATGCCACAATTGATGCCCAAGAACTTATTAAGCCTACGGCAATCACTTTTCGATATCTAAAAATAAACTTACTTAAAAGATTTGCGAAAAAATATGTTATAAATCTCATTTAAAACCCTTTGTTAAATACAACCCATAAAACAACCCTTGATACAACAACACGCCCAACTAGGACGCCTTTTTGTTCAATTCAAAAATTGCTGAATTGGTAATGTAGTTTAATTTTTTCTGTAAAAGCTTTACTGATACAGTTAGGCATTCGCCGTTTTCAAAAATGATAAGCAACTGGGCTTTAGATTTTGATGGAATAATTTTTACTGATTTAGAATCAAGGAATGTTAATTTTTTGTTTTTCATAAAACCTCCAATTTTGATGGGGCTTTCTAGAAATTAGGAATATTTTAGACACAAGAGCAGAGTTCAAAGAAAAGCCTCTTGTCAGGCTCAAATAGCCTGATTTAAGCCTAAAAATCATTAAATTGGGGTAATTTATGCTAAATAGCTGAAATTGCTTGGAAGAGCTAAAAATCGTGAACTTTTCAAATTAGGTGATCAGTAGACCATGGCCACTAGCGAAAAAGCCCACCAAAACAGTGGGCTAATTATTTACTTTACCTAATACCCGTATTTTTCCCAAAACTTCTCGGCACTCATTTCTTTAATTGAGTATTGATTGGTTAGAACGCCGGGGGAACAAAATTTAGATACTTGTCTTTTAGCGTCTGTGTTGGAATTAAATTTAAACTCATTGTTTTTATAAAAAAGAAAAACATGACAACTTTTACCATCATCTAAATTATAGGCATATCTGGCACTCTCTTTTGTAGAGTAAACCAAGGCATAGAAAAAACCTTTTTGATTAAAATACAAAGGACTCTTTTTATCTCCACCAAAAAATCCTTCATGGACAGGAGTTCCTAAAAGTTTCTTAACCTCAACAGGGTTCTTGCCTTTGAGATTAGATTCAGCAATTCTTGCCTTGCTAACTCCAGAAACTTTTTCTCCAAGGCTACTACACGAAGCAAGTACACCTAATAAAACTAAACTTAAAATAATTTTCATAACAACTCCTTATTTTTTAAACTTCATGGTTAATAATTTATATTTGCCATCTTCTTTTGAATAAGTTGCTATAAAGTTTTTAGTTTTACTTGTGGGTTTATAGCCCTTCATTTTAGAAATCTTTTCATCAACAGAGGCAATGACTCTATCAACCTTATCAATACCCATCATCATAACCCCTTGAACAATCCCACCAACTTTTTTAAATTCATGGGCGGTAACACTACCTTCAATTGTAAAATTGTTAGCGGAGATTTCCTCCTCTTTGGTTAGTTTAATTTCAACGTAATCACTTAACACTTCATACATTTTCAATTCTTTCTCATTGGCTACCGCTGGTAACTTCCCAGCTTTTCCAAAAAATGTTTTCATCATCACAAGGGATTTAATCTCCTTGGGTGTTCCTGATGAATTACACGCTGTGACCATTGCCATCATAAATAAAGTACAAAAAAGTTTTTTCATTACTACCTCCCTATTCTTTTCTAACTTCAATAAAATATTTTCGACCATCGTCTTTTAAGACAAATCTATTTAAAACCTTCTTTATCTTTTTACTTGTTCCAAATAAAACCTCATCCAAAGTTAAACCATGGATGGAGGCTAATTTTTTGATATAAATCAAATTTTTGAACCCTGGAACTCTTCCCTCGTACCACTCAACCAAAGAAGTCTTTGGACAACCCAATTCTTTAGAGAGTGATATCAACTCTTCACGCCGGTAGTGGGCTTGAAGAAACTTTTTAACATTTACCATGTGCTTCTTGTCGGTCATCCTCTAATCCTTGCCATCTATTTCCCGTAGCTCGTTGGACATATTCCGTGGCTCGTTTTTGTTATCTATTGTGATTGTCGGTTCTAGTTTGAGTTTTACCTAGAAAGTTAAGTCAATCAGTGACATAATCACTTGGGTATGGATGAAAGACAAAAGCTACTATTTTCCGTTAGAAAGTATTTGGGCATATCTCAAGCCCAGATGGCAAAACTTTTTGGTTTATCTCAAAGCAAGATAGCAAGGGCAGAGCTTGGTAAAACTCCCCTGTGGGACCATGAATGGAATAGATTTATCAAACAGGTTAATGCCAGTGAAAATTCTATCATTACCGATTGCTCAAACCTTAATCAGCTCTATAAAAAAATTCATCATGTAGAGAGAAATTCTTTTACCCCATCGGTAAAAATGCGAAGTATTGCCACCACTGTTAAATTTGTGAAAGAAGAATTAGGCAGGGAAAAAGAGCTACAAGAAGTTTTTAGTGAAGTGGGTGTCTTTGATAAATATCAAAACTTTTTAGACTTTAACGTTAATCCTCTTTTGTTTGAGCAAACCGCCAATATCATTTTTGAAAATAAAATTATTACCATGGATGATTACGAACACTTAACCCTTAATCACATGATAAAAGAAATTATTCCTGAGAAAAATTGGGATTTATTTTCTAATAAAATTACTCCATTTCAACGATTGAAAGAGAGTTTTAAAAATCCTGAGCTGTATGTGGACTACCATCAATACTCCTATAGAGAATACAAAGACAAAATGATCATTTATCTAAATTATAAAATCCCAAGGGAATACCAAATGATCTCCATTTGTGAATATGAGACCAGTTACCTTGAAGTAGTTGCCAACTACGGTTTATCTACCCCAGCTTGCCAAGTAATTAAGGACAAATGCTACTTTAGAGGAGATGACCACTGCTCCTATATTGCCCGCCTATAATCTCTCAATTTCTCCATTTAACAATACATGAATGAAGAAAAATCAAAATGCTACTACCCTTACATAAAAAATCTAAAACTATGGTTCAAGATATTTCCCAAATTAAAAACAACAAAAGTCTGTGACTGTGGAACCATGCTAACGCTAGACAAACCTTTGTACTATAAGAAGCCAAGCAATATGGACTTTACAGGATGTACAGTAGGAATAACAGCTAGCAAACCTTGCTCATGCGGAAGAGGCTATACGGAGGGGATAGGAATAAATGAAAAACAAAGGAACTGGTTAAAAAATTATTTATTCAGTACAAAACAAATTTAAGCCTTTACACTTAATCACAAAGTCATCATCGAAAAAATTACAAGCCTGTGCTTCCCTGTAATGTCTTTCTGACTCTAATACCTCTTCCTTGATAATTCTGTAGCCATTGCCCCTTCTTTGAACAATCTCTCCGCCTTCTCTGGGTTCATTCACGCCAGCCACTGACCTCAATTCAGGCTCAGTGTTAATCCACAGCAAAACATCTCTAGCTCTTTCTTCTTCAGTGTCAAACTTAGGAACTAAGGTAAATCTAAAAGAATTATTCTCAAAAAAGATTGTGAAATTAAATTTATAGTCCCCAGAGGCGTAAATTTTAACAAGGGATTCATTCTCAAAATGAGAAATAAGAACAATTCTCCTTTTCCCAAACCCTACCTCATTGGTATTACAAACTTTTGTTTTAACATAGCCTATAGGCGCCAACTCATCACGATTAATCAGAGTCCTAGCCCATTTATAAATCATACTTAATTCATCTTGTTCCATACTACCCCACCAATTTAAACTTAGGCTTACGACGCTTACCACTTATATTCTTTTTCTTTTTAGTATCGTGGGTCATCTGTTCCCAAATGTGAAGATACTTCTCAAAACTATCTCCCCTGTGACCGCTAAAGGTACGCACCAACAATGGGTCAAACAAATCACGACCCACCCAAAAAGTAATTCTAGTATGGCGACAACTATGGAAATTTTTATTTTTAATTTTTAATCTATTAAGGGTATCAAAAAAATCTCTTCTTAATGGATTTTCCAAACCTCTTAATAGAAAATAATCATTTGGTTGTTTACTCCTATTAGGTAGTCCTGAATGAAAATCAAATTCATCCCATGCCCTATGGTAGTTCTCTTCTATTAATTGCCAAGTTGCTTTACATAAAATAGGAATTATTCTCTGATGGTCAGCCTTTGGTTTTCCCTTGTACCCCTTTAGAGCTTTTCTCTTATTCTTATAACTGGCACCAATATGTAATCTTTTATCCTTAACTTTTTTTCCTTCTGCTAGTTGGTCAATTAAAGTTAAACAGCCATAGACTTTATGGGGGTAATTTTGAAACCTCTTTTTTAAGTAATCTGGTATCTCTTCTGGAAACATAACAGACTCCATAGGAAGAGAATATAATTCATTGAACCGCATACCACTATGGTAAAGAATTTGGAAAAACTCTTTTGTTTCTTCTTTTAAATTTTCTAAAAGTAATTCGTATTCATCATCAGAAAAGACAGCCTCAAGACCTCTAGTATTTTGTAAAGACCTTGGAAATGAGCGACACTTAAAATAATTTTCCTTTCTAAGTTTTTTACGCCACATCATCACGGTTAAAAATTTATTCAAAGTTCTAATGGCATGGTTTTTAGTTGAATAACTTATCAACTGGTCTTTACCTTTAATAGTAGCTTCATTCAAAAGCCAATCACGGTACTCTTCAAAGTAATCTTTCCAAGTGTTAATGTCTCGAAGACCTTTTTTAAGATGAAAAAAAGGAATGATAAATCTATCAATGTAAAGCATAGACGTTTGCCAAGAATTGGGAGCCTCTTCTTTTTGGGTAGCCTCAAACATATCCACCATTTTTTGAAAACTGGGGAACTTCTGTTTAGCTTTTAAATCCCTTAGAACGTCAGCGTGATATTTTAGGTGGGAAAACCTATGGCGGTTAGTATTAATCCACTCTTTACAATCCTCAAAGGTGTAAAAGTTATCAGGGTACTGCTTAGAGTCTAAATATTTATACCTACCCGTATCAGGGTCTTTATACCTGATGTAATACTTGATTTTACCACTAGCTAGTTTTTTACCTTGAGGAAACATTCTCTACTCCTTGTTTACATATCGACAAAAAGCAGTGAAAACTAAAGAGCCAACAGACACCACCACACCACTGGTAGTGTCAAAAACTCCACTTAAGCACCTGAAAATAAAGGATTTTCAAAAAAATGAATTGGTGGAGGTGGCGAGAATCGAACTCGCGTCCGAAGCATCATCCAAGTAACGGCCTACGTGCGTAGTCTTCGGTTATCGTCAGAAGACAAGACTGTCTGGGTTTGTAAACCTAGCGAACCTCGGTGGCTTTTTACGAAGAGTCCCGACGGCTTCGGCTTTTAGTTTAACTGCAAAAACAAATCAGCGTTGTTAACTTCTGTTTCTTGGATGTTAACCCCTCATGCTTGGGTATGCTATTAGGCAGCCATAGCAACAGGCTCAAAAGAGTCTGCAATTATGTTTTGATCGCCTTTTTACCGGGCCTGGCGATCAACCCGGACACGCCCATTAAAATTCAGATGCCCCGTCGAAACCAGTGCACCCCCATTCTGCGTTAAAAGTTGCCGTTTCCGGCAAGTTTTAATGCACGAGTGGATATAAAGATCCTCCTCACGTTAAAAGTTGCCGTTTCCGGCAAGTTTTGATGCACAAGCGAAAGTAAGAACCACGCATCCATATCAAAACAACCTTCGCATAGAATATACTAAACTATACCATATCAGTCCCGAATTCAACTCCAAGAACTTTTAGCACCAAAAACTAAATCTCCCCTTGGGAGACCCTCTCAATTGCAGCCAGAAGCTTCATCCACTTTCCCCTAAACTCCTCGTCGGGAAACATCTGAGCAAATAGCTTTTCTTTGTCCCTCTCAGACATAACCTCAAACTCAAAATCACTCGTGATCAAACTGGGGTTTCTCTTTAAATCTTCGACAATCTCTTCAATTAACTCCACTTCTCCTGTCAATTCCTTAAGATATTCAATTTGGGCGAGGGCCATTTGGATTTTTTCGTCTTCCTCCTGAGTGCTGATATTATTTTTGAGCTCTTCGATCTCTTGAACAGACTCCGTGGTTACGACTTTTGTCACCTCTATGACCTCAGCCGTCTCTACTTTTTGAATAGTTGTGAAAGAGGTGACTTCTTTTGTTTCGTTTGGTTTTTTATTTGTGAAATAGAACATCATTATAAAAAGTGTTGAGATAAAAAATACCTTTTTCATACCAATCTCCCTATCTCAGAATGCGTTTGAGTTAATCTTTAAATTCTGTACACCTGAGATTTTTTTGTGACTGTCAGCATCGCTAAAGCCACCTACTGTTTTTGCCATGAAGTCATAACTTAATTTCGATGGGTGCATATTGGTGAAGCCAATAATGGTCTTAACATTCATTGTCCCAAGTCCATAATGAGTCAGAAAGAAAGGATACTCAAAAGCTGAGTTTGCATTTACTCTTCTTGCCCCCACAACTGTTTTAAAACCACTTGCTCTAAACTCATTGCGATGACTTGATCCATAACAAGCAAGGTTATACATAAGCCTATACTTATACTTCTTTGGGTTATCCTTTAAATCATCACGAAGATCAAATGTTGAAACGGCTCCGTCAGCGAAATAAAGTTCATTACTCAATCCATGAAGACTTAAAATAACATCAATTGCAGAGATGGCGTTTCTCTTTGAATAACGATTGAGAACATTGACGAATCTAGTCTTTGTTGCTTTAGAACCTTTAATAATTTTAATTGACCTATAGGCATGACTCATTTTTGCGACGGCGACAGTCACCGTACTTGCATCTAAAAATGAATAGAGCCAACTCAAGTTTGATTGCCCAAATGTCTTAAGTTCACTCACGACCACTAATTGTCGATGACCCTTACTAACTTTTGCATCAACGTGAAAACTAATAAGAAAAAGAAATGGTAAAAGAGTTAGAAAACATTTTCTAAAAGACAGACTTTTCAACTTCACTAAATTCTCCCTTCCGTTTGGAAATTTTAAAAACTCACCCCATGAGTTTCTAAGAAAGAATTAAGCAAAGGTCATGCCAAGATATTAGAGAAAAACTGGTATCAATTGGGGCATATAAGGCAGCGCAAGGTGCAAAAAGTCGTGTCGGTTTTACCCTAGGTTAATCTTCAACAGTAATCTCATGCCCAACATAAACAGCCAAAGTCAGCATCAAAGCAGTATAGAGCTTCTTATTAATTTGAACATTATCTCTTGCACCTATTCGTCTCTCGCGATTAAGACTGGCCATCTCTTCTTCAAGATCAGTGATCACTCGTTCTTGATTTTCAGCCGCTTTTAAAGGTGTTCGGTTTGTCACTTCAAGATCGGCAATTTTCTTTTCAAGCTCTTTAATACTGAGCTCTGTCATCTCTACTTGATCCTCAAGGTCAATCACCTTTAACTTTGCAGCTTTAGCATCAGCAAGCTCATCTCTTAAAACCACTAGGGCCTGTTCGATTTCTTCTATTTTTTAAAGAATCTGTTCATCTGTTAAAAGGTTTTTAAATCTGTAATTGGTATCCTCTATAACCTTTACTAGAACGGTATCAATGTACTGATCTAAGTCCGCTTGATTTTTAACATTTCGACTAACAGAAACTCGTGCTCCACTACCAAATGAATCTTGAATGGTGCTATTAAGAGAATCTGTAAAGACCTGATTCAAACCAATCTGTTAAAAGCTTAAGAGACTTTTCTGGCTCACTCGTAAGCAGTTTATAGATATTGGTGTTATCAGACTCAACTAACTCAGGTGCCCTCTCCTTTAAAAAAGACTCCCAGTTTTTTTGGACCTCCAGAGAAACTGTTACTTTCTCTGGGTGCACATGATACAGAGTACTGCTACCTGTAGTGGCTTTTTGAATCCAATCTTTTTCAACTACTTTTAAAATATCTTTTGGCTTTTCTGCAGAAAACCATCTGAGTTCTCTTGAAAAAGAATTGGCGATTTCTTTTAAACAATTATCAATATCAACTACTGAAGAAGGGCCCCGAATTGATTGAATTTTGTGATTCGAACAAGAGAATAGAAAAAGAAACAAAACAGAAAACAAGATAGTATTTATCATGAGCCTATTATAGGACTCAACAAAACTTCATTCAACAAAAAAGCTTAGGCGGCAGTGAAGTCCACCTATATAAAAAACCTGTAATTGGGAAAGAGCTGTCAAAAATTAAGACATCAAAATTAAGGCAAATTTCTCTTAAATCAGAATATAGGTTATCATAAAGAGTGAGAGAACAAGTGGCGCATCACGGAGGACTGCCATGAATATCAAAATTCTTTTCTTCACATTACTATTTACCACAACAGCAAATGCGGGATTGGTCTTTGAGCCCTACGTCGGTTATAGCCTCTTTTCATCAGAAGGGACTTCCACAGTCTCTGGTGCCACAGGAGGTTCAGCAAGTCTTAACGGTACCACCGATACTTCATCGGGTGCTGGACTTGTCACTTATGGTGCTCGTCTTGGGATGAGCTTTGCAATGCTTTATCTTGCTGCAGATTATACAGCGGCTAGCGGAGAGCTTGAATACGATGTCTCGAGTATTTCAAAAGATGATATGGAAGGATCCAGTGTCGCTGCGGTTTTAGGACTCAATCCACCAGCAATTCCTTTTCGTTTTTGGGTTGGTTATATTTTTTCAGATGAAGCGGAACTCACTGATCAATCTGATAACTCTAAAACCACTTATAAAGGCTCTGGTCTTAAAGCGGGTCTTGGCTACAGCCTCATCCCCTACGTAAGCTTTAATATTGAATACAAAATGGTGACTTATGATGAAATCACAGACTCTGATGGGCAAACTCAGGATCTTCCTTCATCAAGTTCAGTCTCAGGTGTTTCTGGAGCAACAGTTTCTCAATCGGAACTCGATACCAAGTCGATTCTCTTGAGTATCAGTATTCCTTTAATGTAAATTGATTTAAAATTGATAACCAAGCATCAAAGTGGCTATCTCAGATTTGATGACCTCTTTTGATGTTTTGGAATTGCTAGTTTCAAACTCATTGCCTAAAACATTGTCATTAAACTCTTGAGTCACAAGAGTTTCACCAAAACTTCTCCAACGAGAATAACTTAAACGAACGTTCATTCCCGATTTATGCTCAAAACTTAATCCTGTTCGCATCGAATAAAAACTATAACGGTAACGAGCTTCCTCTTCGAGAACACCGATACTATCAGCATCTGAATAGGTGTCAGTGAGATCACTGGCACCAAGGCCAAGAGCAACCTGAGGCACGATAGCAAGACTTAAACTTCTGATGGGAATATAATAGTTTAAAGACTGCTCCAAAAGAATTGTTCGTTGTTTAATCGAGCTTGAGTCAGGAACTTCTTGAGTATAGGCCTGAACCCCACGATTACTTTCTTGATCACCATAATAAAGACTAAGTTGCGCCGTTGATGTCAGCTGCTTATAAGCTTCGATTTCATAACCAAACTTTAAAATATAAAGATCTGTTTCACTTTCAAAAAATTCTCTTCCGTTATGGACAATCTTCCCAGTCCCAAAATCAATTTGAATTCCGGTCTTCTTTACGACTTGTCTTCTTAGCGTAGACTTTGGAAGTGTCACTTGAACTTTTTGAACATTTTCAGCTCTTACAGGTGCCGCACTTTTTGTACTGATAAAGTCCTCAGGGTCAAGTTCATCTTGCTTATGGGTGTTGAGATATTCCTGATATTCAGCATCCAGATCCTCTTCAACAACAATAGGCTCATCAACAGCTCTTCCCACTCTCTCTGGAAGAAAGAGCGACTCTTCAGCGCTTAGAGCGCCACTTAAAAACGTGAGTAATCCGATGAGACAGATTCTATGGAGATTTGAGTTCTTTAATTGCATCCCTAATATTTTACGGTGCTAGGGATACTGAAACACATTGGATTGTAAAAACGTATAGGCATGTCAGGAAGCTGGCAGCCCTAACCCGTTGAAATAATTAACCTATTAGCGCTTAAAAATCCACATGATGAAGCTTAAAAGAGCACTAATAACAATACAGGAAGTAATGGGAATGAAGACTTTGGTATTGCCACTTTTATACTGAATGTCTCCAGGAAGTTTTCCAAAGGGAATGCTGCCACCAAAGAAATGATAAATCAGTCCTGAAATAATTAAAGCGGCCCCTAAGAGTATAAGAGTTTTGGCCATGGGATTCATAGACCGCAACTTAATCCGTAAGTGGATTTTTCATGTCCGGCACCGGCATCAATGGGATAGAGATAAGTTAAGCCCATCTTATCATCCATTAAAAGCCGAACGTCTGAGCTTCTCGCATAATAAGACATAATGGCATTTACCGTATCTTGAGGGTGAGCAAGACCAGCACAGTGACCAAGTTCATGAGTCATAATTTGAATAAAGTCTTTTGCGGACTCTAAAGAATCCTCGCCCATATTGATCACACATTTTTCAATCTTGCCGTCACTATTTGTTTCGTATTGAGCTTCACCACTACTGAGTCCAGAAGCTCCATTAAAAGTAATTTCAATAATTCTATTGCTGGCATCTTCTTCTGTGTAATCCACATCATCTGTATCAACAAGGATCAGATAACTAGCACCAATGGAATTATAATCATCAAAGATTGAATCCATTGCTTGCTCGACTGTAATCGTATCAGTTCCAGAAAGAACATCATCAACCAGATCATTGGGAATTTCACTATCGGCATTAGTGTACGTCACAAAAAGTTTTCGATCACTTTCGCTACCGTTCCAAATCGCCCAACGATGTTTACTGTAGATTGTTCGAAAACCAAGAGTAATCGCGCAAAATAATAAAAGATTGATAATTTTAAACTTCATAGTTTTTAAGTCCCGACTAAAAATTAAAAGAAGCTCCAAAAACGCCAACAGCGCTGCTATAGCCATCAAAACCCTGCATCGCCACAAGCTCTAAGCGAAGTCCCATACGAAAGGCCACCTCATAGTTATAACCACCACCGGCAACGATTCCACCAGTTCCAGTATAGAAATAACCAAGTCCTCCAACAGCATAAAGACTGTCACGTTTTAATTTAAAAACTTTATTAAGAGCAAAAGCTCCTGGGGCGTAGACTCCAAGCTCCCAGTCTCCCAGTCCAACTCTGGCCGAACCAAGACCTGCGAAGTTTGGGCCAAAAGCTGCGTAAGCACTAATCTGGGCCTTTGCTGATTGAAAAATTCCAAGAGTGATTAAAAGAATAAGAATTTGCAAAAACCTTTTTACCATATTCTCACCCCCACACTGGCAGAGATGACATCTTGAAAATTAAGAGTCAGATGACTCCAGACATCTCTTAAGCCGTAGGTGGCATCCACATTGAGATACATCACTTTAAAAAATGTCCAATTCACTCTTACGGCAGGCCCAATGACAATGTCACTTTTTGAATCCGTTTGAGTTGCATCGACATCTTTAAAACCTCGCTCTTGGTGAATTATCCCAAGACCGAGACCAAAAACCACAGGCCCTTCAAGAATGTCTCCTGCTTTAGCCAGGGCCAACAAATGAAGTCCATGAGTTGAGTGGTAATAATAATTGGTTTTTACACCACTAGAGAATGCACTCACAATAAAGCGCTTTGTTCCAGCGGCAATAGCAAGACTTGGAATCGTTCTTCCACCGTGGGTGGAATTCATTCCATAGCCAAGTTCAAGGGAAGCCTCCGCCTGAAAACAGGTCAAAAAAATGAAAAGAAAGCCTAAACGCTTGATCATAGTTTGAACTTTTGTTTGATAGTTTTAAGCCAGAATTAAACTTTCCTCGAGGGAAATAGTCAAGAATCTCAGCCGACCATAAAGTATTTGAATCACAATAAAAACAAGAATAAACGTCGAAGTTGACGCTATAAGACTCACTTGGGACATATGAATTTTTATACTGGCGGCGCGTTATCTTCAAAATAATTTCAATCATTTTGGCAGAGTGTGTCCCGAATGTTACTGCCTTACTATTAGAGATTTTAACGGCAGGGGCGCACCGATGATTCACATTACAAAAATGTTACTTATGACTTTTCTATTGATTGGAAGTTCACACACGATTGCAGATGAAATTGATGATCTTTTTGCAGGTGGAGAAAGCGAAAGAGAATTTGAATTTAAAAGGTTTTCTCGAGAGCACATCTTCGCAGCTATTGCACATGACGCCAAACTCGTTTGCAAAAATGGTCTTTGCACTCTAACTGCAAGCCATAAAAAATATAGACGCTTTAACGTAAGCTTCTCTTTAGGAGAAGGAAATCAAAATGATTCAATCTCCACAGGAGGCGGAACAATTATTGATCTTGGCGGTAACAATAATAACAGTGACGACAGCTTCTGGGGACTTCGAGTTTCTTATGAACAGGGCTATTGTGATGAAGAAATTCGAGTTCCAAGACTACTCTACTATGTCATCAATCGCTACATCGCGGGTCTTCTTGATGAAGAAGGAGATACGAGAATGGGGTTCACACCTGCTGATGAAGCGATGATTATGTTCTATACAACGATCTCAAAACAGCTCACAGGTTGTGACAACGATTGAACTTTTTTAATTTTAGGAGTTTAATCTTTGTGAAAAGAAACCAGTTCTTTCTATTTTTTGTTTTCTTCCTTACAAGTCTTTTGACAAGTGTAGAGACAGTAGAAGCCCATAATAAAAGGCGAGATAAAACAAGTAGGTCGCAAAAACAAAATAAAGACCCCGAGGAACTCCCTCGTTCTGAAGATTATTGGAAGAGTTCGCAAAGTCTTGAAGAATCAACAACTTTTTCAAAACTGAGATTTACCAATAGGGCCCAGTGTGCTCTTGACTCTGAGAAACCGGCACAAGACTTTCTTTTAATTGTCTCTCATCAAGAATTAGGAAAAGCACTTTACAGACTCTCCAAACGCCTCGATCTCGATTCGAAAAGATTTATTCAAGAAGGTTTGATTTCGTTTCAAACGACCCTCACTCAGCTAATTCGA
>JBMYPC010000084.1:0-13700 GCA_049599895.1 Bacteriovoracaceae bacterium
TCATCTCTTTTGAAGTGACTCTTTGACCATCCACAAATTCAAACTTAATTTTAGCTCGATCAAGCTCCTCTTTGATATAGGGGCCACCACCATGAACGATTAAGATTTTAAAATGAGGATAGTTCTTTTGAACTGAGGTTATATCTTTAGAAAATCTTCTAAGGTTTTCATCTTGAACAAGAAGAGATCCACCGATCTTAATAACAAGATCAAACATTTTTAATTATACTCGGTATTGATATCAACATACTTCTTTGTCAGATCACATCCCCAAGCGGTTGCTTCATAATCACCAGATTTGAAATCAACATTAACTTCAATATGATCATCACCAAGACTTGTTCGAACTTCATAAAAGTCGAGAGGCTCCATCTCGCCTTCTTTTAAAATTGATATCCCTTGAATGCTAAGGTTCATGGTTTCAAGGATTTCCTTTGGAGCTCCAAATTGACCAAGTCTTGAATAAATTCTTCCCCAGTTTGGATCTCCACCATGAATTGCCGTTTTGACTAAGGGACTTGTTACCAGAGATCTTGCAAGTTCCTTAGCAAGGCATTGTTTAGGAGCTCCTTTAAGCTTCACTTCAATAAGTTTGCTCGCTCCTTCTCCATCGGCGGCAATGCTTTTTGCCATATGGGTCGCAAGATCAAGAAGGGCCACCATAAACAAGTTTTTATCTTGGTCGTTAACGATTTCAACTTCACTTGCACCATTGGCCATCATAAAAACAGTATCATTGGGACTTGTTTCTCCGTCGACACTGATCATATTAAAAGATTTTTCGACAACTTCTTTTAACCAACTTTGCATAAGAGTGAGATCAAGAGAAACATCAGTTGCAATATAACCAAGCATGGTCGCCATATTGGGATGAATCATGCCTGATCCCTTGCAGATTCCTGTCAGACGAATCTCTCCTTCACTTAAATTCACCGTCGTGGTAAACGCCTTTGGCACAAGGTCTGTTGTCATAATTGCTGTCGCAAATCTTTCAGCCGATTTTCCCTTATTATTCACAAGATCAGGGATCGCCCTTTCAATTTTTTCAATAGCAAGAGGCATTCCAATCACACCTGTGGATGCCGTCGCAATTTGACTCGGAGTGAGTTTCATCTCCATGGCAAGAGCATGAACCATTCGAAGATTGTCCTCCGCTCCCTTAGGACCTGTTGCCGTATTGGCCTGTCCTGAATTTGTAATAATGGCCTGAAGGTTGTCTGTAGGAAGAACTTCTTGGCAATACTGAATATGATGAGATTGAGCTGTATTTTTTGTGTAAACAGCCGCCGCTTTCGCAGGATACTTACTATAAAGAACTCCTAAGTCTGGTCTATATTTTCGAATACCAGCATTAATACTGAAGCTTCGAAAGCCTTTTGGTAATGGGGTTTTACGTGTTCCAGGTCCAGGGATAATCATTATCAATCCTTAAAGTAATCCTGTTGAGAGAGGTAACTGAAAATAGCGATTGGCATTTTCAATAGCTTGAGAAGCAGCTCCTTTTCTTAAATTATCAATTTGAGAAAAGAGAATCAGACGATCTTCAATCTCAGTGAAACTCATTCGACATTTTGAAGTATTTTGAATTTTTTTAAGAGAGAGATATGAAGCCTGCTTTTGAGGTTCGTCGTTGAGATTAATAACTTCAACCAGGTTATAAGAAGCATAAGTTTCTTTAAGACAACTTGAAATATTATCAATTGTTATCCCCTCTTTTTTCTTAGCATAAATAGAAGCCAAAATTCCTCTTTCAATGGGAACTAAGGTTGTCGTAAAAGTAAAAGAAGCTGGCCTTCCTGAAAAATGCTCGAGGTATCTTTTAATCTCTGGAGTGTGTTGATGATGACCGATTTTATAAGGAAGAAGGTTTCCGCCTATTTCATTAAAATGTGTGGAGTCCTTTGGTGTTCTTCCAGCTCCAGATGTTCCTGACTTTGCATCTATAATAATATTTTCAGTCTCAATTAAATCGTTTTTTAAAAGGGGGATTAAAGGCAGAAGGCTTGCCGTCGGATAACAACCAGGGTTTGAAATAAAGTTGCCTGAAATTTCAGTTTGAAACGGAGAAAGTCCATAAACATTAGGATTCACTCGGCTGTCACTTGTATGATCGAGGCCATAATATTTCTTTGATTCTTCTTTTGAAAGTCTAAAGGCTCCAGAAAGATCCACTAAACAGCCCTTAAAAAACAAACCTATTTTTTCAACTGTTTTAAACGATTGCCCTGCAGTTTGGGCCATAAAAATTAAGTCAATCTCACTTTGGACTTTAAGAAGTTCTTCAAAGTCAAGGGTCTTGGGAATTGAATCCTCTAAAAGATTAAGGTCATCACTTAACTTCCAATCTTTATTAGAAGAAGTGACATATTGAAGATCAAACTCTGGATGATTTTGAAGAAGCTTACAAAGCTCTAATCCCGAATATCCTCTTGCCCCAATAACGGCGACAGACTTTTTGGTCATAGTAAACCCACCCTAATACTTAACGCTAACAAGTCGAAAATATTCTGGGTAGAAAGAAATGATTAGAATTTTATTAGAACCCTATTCTGTGCTCTATTATAATGATGTGAAAAACTTCTCTGTCTGATCAATCGCCTTTTCAAGAGACTCATCACTAATAAGAAGAGACGGTGCAAGTCTCAAAGCTCTTGCCCCAGCAGTTCCCCAAACAAGTCCATAATCGAGCATTTTAATAGCGCATTCTCGAGGGACATAAGGCCCATGAAGTTCAATTCCATACCATAGTCCAAGACCTCGAAAGTCTTTTACAACCTTAGGAAACTTTTCTTTTAAACCTTGAAGTTTAGAAATTAAAAACTTCTCGCGATCCTTAACATTTTGGCTTGCATTTGATTTTTTTAGAGTTGTGATAACAGTATTACCAACTTCACAAGCCAATGCATTGCCACCAAAAGTCGTTCCATGCATTCCTGGCTCAATCACATCACTTAACTCTTCAGAACAAAGCATCGCTCCTACGGGAAATCCATTACCAACACTTTTAGCCGTAGTAACCACATCTGGCTTCAAATTAAAATTTTGATAACTCCAAAACTTTCCTGTCCGAAAAGCTCCTCCTTGAATTTCATCACAAACAAGAAGGGCCCCGTGCTCATCACACTTCTTTTGAATTGCCTCGAGAAAACTTTCTTCAAGTGGAACAAGCCCTCCCTCTCCTTGAACAACTTCGATAAAGATCCCGGCAACATCTTTTCCAAACTTTTTATCGAGATCTTCAATGTCATTAGGATGCACATGATCAACCCAAGAAAGAAGATCTCCCAGTTGATCCTTTCCTTTATTCTGTCCAGTGAGACAAAGACTTCCAATACTTCGTCCGTGGAAACTTTGCCTTAAGGCCAAAACTTTTGATTTACCATTTTGTCTTTTATGGGACCAAAACTTACAAAGTTTTAAAGCCGCTTCATTGGCCTCGGTTCCTGAATTACAAAAGAAAACTCGATTGAGCTTTTCATCGCCATCTTCTCTTGAATAATCAATGAGGTTTTTTGCAAACTTCTCTTGCCAAGGACTTTTAAAAATATTTGAAATATGCATCAAGGTTTTAGATTGCTCTTCAATCGTTTTTGAAACTTCTGGATGGCAATGCCCTAAACTTAGAACAGCAATCCCACCAAGAAGGTCGATATATTCTTTGTCTTCAACATCATAGAGAAACTCTCCTTTTCCTCTTACGAAATCGACGGGAAACGGTCTATAGTTGGGATAGACATGACTCATACAGCACTCCTGAAAAAAATTTGTCTCTATGATAGCGTAATGACATGCATTTAGATACGAGAACCTTGACTGAGATCTTCGAAAAATCTACCATTCATCCATGAACGCTGACGTAAACTATATTAATGTAAAAAGCTCTCTCAGTTGGGACGAGTACTTCATGCTGCAAGCAATGCTAGCAAGCTTTAAAAGTAAAGACCCTGTAACTAAAGTGGGTTGCGTCTTTGTTGATGAAAACAATCACCAGATCACAATGGGTTATAACGGCTTTGTCGCTGGAATTGATGAATCTCAGCTTCCCTGGGGAAAAGACAGCTCTGTTCCTCTCGAACATCAAAAGTATGGTTACGTTGTTCACGCAGAGGCCAACGCAATACTCCATTCACCGAGAAGTCTTGTGGGATCAAGACTTTACGTGACACTCTTTCCCTGCCATGAATGTGCAAAGCTTATCGCCAGCTCGAAAGTATCTGAAGTCGTCTACCTCTACGATAAATATGAGGGTAGTTCATCAAATCAGATCTCTCGAAAAATTTTCGAACTCACCGGCATAAAATACCGAAAACTCGATATGCCGACAGATTTGTTGGAGAAACTTCAAGACTACCTCGACATTCTTGTAACTACGCCAGAAATGCCATTAAATAATTCTGGTCTTTAGTTCACTTTTATCTTTTTTGACTTAGAGCTTCTCTAGTAAAATCCTTATGTCTCATTAACACCTACCTTATCAAGGAGTGCCTCAGTGCCCCATAAAATCTTAGTTGCCGATGGTTTTCATAAAGAACTTTTTAAAGAACTCACTACAGTTGATGGATTTGATGTTCATCCTGAAGCGAAAGTTTCTCAAGACGATCTTCCTACTCTTTTAAAAGACGTAGAAGCTCTTGTGATTCGATCAGCAACAACTGTTAATAAAAACCTTCTTGAAGCTGCGACAAACTTAAAACTTGTTATCCGCGCTGGAGAAGGAACTGATAATATCGACAAAGCTCTTTGTGAATCAAAAAGTATTGCAGTTGAAAATACTCCTGGAGCAAATAATAACTCTGCGGCTGAACATGCTGTGGCCCTTATGATGTCTGTTTTAAGACATACCCCCAATGCTTCAAGCACAATGACAAATGGAGGTTGGGATAAATCAAAGTTTGTTGGAAATGAACTTTGGAAAAAGAAAGTTGGAATCGTAGGCTTTGGAAGAATCGGACAGATTGTCGCTAAAAGAATTTCAGGTTTTGAACCAGAGACTTTCTTTTTTGATCCTTTTGTTAGTGTTAGTCCAAGCCCTGACTATACAAAAGTTAATGACCTTGAAGAGATTTTTAAAACTTGTGACATCGTGACGATCCACACTCCTCTTCTTCCTCAAACGAAAAACCTTATCACTAAAGATCTTCTTGAAAAAATGCCAAAACATGCTGTTTTAATCAACGCTGCTCGTGGTGGAATTGTTAATGAAGCGGATCTGATCTCAGTCCTTAAAGAAGGAAAGATTAAAGCCGCTGGTGTTGATGTCTTTGAACAAGAACCAACCACTGAAGACAACGAGCTTAGAAAGCTTTCAAATGTTGTCTGTACTCCTCACCTTGGGGCAAGTACTGAAGAAGCTCAGCTTCGCGTTGGTGAAATGGTGATTCATCAATTAAAAGAGTTTTTTAACAACAACAATGTTGTCAACGCTGTTAAAGCATAAGGATTAAAATGAAGTCATTAGCAATCATCGGTTCGCAATGGGGAGATGAAGGTAAAGGAAAGATCACAGATTTGATTGGGCAAAGATCAGATCTTGTCGTTCGCTATCAAGGTGGCAACAATGCTGGCCACACGATTATCGTAGACGATAAAAAAACTGTTCTTCACTTAATCCCTTCAGGCATTCTTCACGACCATGTTCTTTCAGTTATTGGACATGGAGTTGTTTTTGATCCCGGAGCCTTTGTTAATGAACTTAATGGTGTAAAAGAATCAGGAGTAAAAGTCACTCCAGAAAAACTTCTCATCTCTGGTCACTGTACAATCATTACTCCTTACAACAAAATTCTTGATGCCGCTCGAGAGTCTCAAGGACCTATCAAGATCGGAACAACAGGAAAAGGAATTGGACCTGCTTACGAAGACAAGGTTTCAAGAAAAGCAGTCAAACTCATTGATCTTCTCGATTATGATCGCCTTGTGAAAAAGCTTGATCAGAACATTATTGAAAAGAAAGTTCTTCTAGAAAAACTCTATCAAGTGGATTGTCCTAGTGTTGAAAGTGTTGCCAAAGAACTTTTTGAAGTTGGAAAACAAATAAAAGAATTTGTTGGCGATTCATTCAGCGTTATTGACCGTGCGATTCTCGCAAACAAAAAGATCCTCTTTGAAGGGGCACAGGGAGTTCTTCTCGACATCGACTATGGATCATACCCTTTTGTGACTTCATCAAATACATCTTTTGGTGGGATCTACACAGGAGCGGGAATTCCAGGAAGCCAAATCGATGAAGTTTTAGGAATCACTAAAGCCTATACAACTCGTGTTGGGAGTGGGCCATTTCCTTGCGAACTTGAAACACCTATTGGAGAACATATTCAACAAAAGGGTGGTGAATTCGGAGCGACGACAGGTAGAAAAAGACGCTGTGGTTGGCTTGACCTTCCTCTTCTTAAGTACACAGTGAAAGCCTCAAACCTCACTTCACTTGCTCTCACAAAACTTGATATTCTTTCAGATCTTCCGGAACTTAAAGTTTGCACAGGCTATAAAACCATAACTGGTGACGTGGTTGATTGTGCTTACCCAGGACTGGACCTTTCTGAAGTTGAACCTATTTACCAAGAAATGACTCCATTTACTGATGACTTCAAAACCGAGGATCTCAGTCAAGAACTAAAGAACTTCATCGGAAAAGTAGAGGAATTCGTCAATGTTCCAGTGGGAATTCTCGCTTACGGCCCTGAAAGAAAGCAAATTCAGTTTAGAAAAGACTATTTTTAATTTTTTAGGCTTCTAAACCTTTGTTTTTCTAAGAATTATTCTTCAAATTCCGAATAGTTAGGTGAATTAAACTTCGCTTAACTATGAAACGATTTTTTGAATCTCTATTCTTTTCCTCTATCTTGTTTTTGCTTCAAGCAACAGCTTATCCCCAAACGCAAAACTCTCAAGTTCATTTAAGTGAAAGACTTCAACTACTTCCAAGTTTTCTTGCTTCAGGAAGTATGAGCCGAGACGATCTTACCGCTCACCTTAATGGTCTAAAAGAAAATAAAAACCTTTTAACTGATCAAAAGTCTCTCTCGGCGCTGGATGCTCTTACCAATCTTTCCAACAAAGCAAAGAATCTTGAAGAATGTCTCGATCGTTATCAAAAACAAGATCCTAAGTTTTACAAAAAAGATCACATAATCTCTCAGTTTCTTGCTGGTTACGCAGATGATATCGTCGACTGCTTTCAAACAAGCGATCCCCTCGCAGGGATTCAAGATCTTGAAAGAGATATTAATGTCGTGGCCTTTCGCTTAAAACAGCCACCAGAAATGTCAAAAGATGAACTGCAAAAGCTTTCAGAAGAACTCTATGAAAGGCAAAAGAAAAAGCTTTTCTATACCAACTTCACAATGCTTGGAGACCTTGGAAAAGAATTCAAGCCAAGAGACATTGACTGGCTTAAAGAAAATTTCTTTGGAAAAGACTCTAAACATGATGCTCGAAAGGATCAGAGCTTTCTTCAAATCGCTTCTGAGTTTGCTGAGAACTATGAGGCAACTCTGAAACGCTTAGGAGAAACAGATTCTGAATCTCATCGAAAGAAACAAAGAAAAAAACATTTTGCTCAAACAAGGCAGCAATTCAAAGATTATAGAGCGAGCAGACTTACTCTCAATGAACAAAATTATAAACTAAGAAATCGAATTCGATTTCTCGAGGTATTGCCAGAACTTCCCAATTTTGATTTTCCAAAACCTCCTATTTCAACGATTATTGGTAAGCCTATCCATGCGAGAAAACCTGTTTTTAGAATCGTCCCTAAGGACATAGATCAAGGAAAAGTCCTATATGATTATCTCGCAAAAGGTAAAGAACCAGATGGTTGGACTCTTCTTGCTTCTGAAAAGCCAAAAACGTTAGGCGAAATGGCGGCAAGACTCTCAGCTGCAAAGTCTTCACTTAACTCTGCCTTTCAAGATGAAACACCTGGAGAAAACTCTGATCGACTCGATCTCATTGGTTTTACAGTTGATGACCTCTTTGAACAAGCGATTGTCAGTCAGATGAAAGTCAATAAAACAAGACGAGACCTTCTTTCAAATCCAGTTGCTCTAGGTTCGCTGGGATCACGCTATACAGTGAAGAAGAATCAAACAAATTCCATTGGAGAGAGTTTTGGAAATCTTTTTGGTATTTATACAGCGAGTGAAGGTGATGCCATTGTGGACAACGATGAACAAAAACTTATCGCTCTTCCCAGACAAACAGATCAAGACTTTGATCGCTATTTAGGAGTCTATCAAGAATCAGTTCAAAAACTTGTTGAGGAAATGGAGAAATGGAAAGAAAAAGAAAAGCATATTAACACTCTAGACCCTAAAGGAAAGAAACATCACGAAGATTTTATAAAAAATATGCTTTATGCAAACCCTGAACTAGCCGGGGAATACTTAGCCGACAATCCACACATGGCCCCTTATCTTTGTGACATTGCAGTGAAAGCTCACCAGGAAAAAGATAAGGATAAAGAAAACTCACTCTTTTGGAAGAAAGTTGCAACCTGGGGAACTATTGCCGCAGGAGCTTTATTGTTAGCGGCCACTCTTGCAACCGGGGGATTAGCTCTATTGGGAATGGGAGCAATTGGTAGTTATAGCCTTGCAACTATTGGAGTAGGACTGACTGCCGGTAGTTTTGCACTTGGAGCAGTCTCTGGGACGATAGCCTTGCGAGAAGGTTTTAACTTTAGTGAAGAAGCCGATCTTTTGGAAGCAAGATTGGTTGCTTATGGAGTTGGAGATCCAAAAGAAATTGCAGATCTCGTCAAACAAGCAAGGCAGTCTTATTGGACTGCTGCCGCCGACCTTTTACTTGCTCCAATTGATGGCGTTCAATTTTTTAAAAGCTTTAAACAGATCCGATCGATGAAGAAGCTTAAAGAGATGGCCAATGCAAGTCCTGATGATATCGCAAAGATTTTATCAAAAGAAAAGGCTTTGCAGACAAACACAGGGGAAAAAACTAAGAGAAACCCTCAAGTTGTTCAAAGCTCACAAGGCCCATTAAATGGCCCATCCGGATCGACTTATAAGGCCAAGCCAATGATGGAAGTGACTGACGGAGGGACTCCTGTTCGTCAGTATGATGCTGAAAATGTCCATTATCTTAAAGAAAACCAAAAAGACATGTGGAAAGCTTATGTCGACAAAGAGGGACGCTTCACAAGAGCAAGTGGAAAACCTTTTCAATGTGATAACTGCATCTATGTCATGGATACTAATGGAGAGCTCTATGTCTTTAAAGATGGTGGAAAATTTAATGGCATGGCCCATTCATCCTTTCTCAGCGGAGATCCTGTTGCAGGGGCAGGACATATGACAATTGATGAAAATGGCTTTTTGAAAATGATTAATAATAATTCAGGTCATTATAAGCCAGAAAAGATTTATCTTGATCAAGTCGAATCAGAACTCAAAAAAAGAGGCGCTAATTTAGATTCAACAGATATCGTTGTCACCTTTGATGAGTCCGTGACATCAGCGAGAAATTACGAACATCCCGATGACGTTTTAGTACTTTCACAAAAAGTAAGACTTTCAAACAATGTTGATTTAAGTGCTTTTGCCCCCGAAACAAGACAACTTTTTAGAGAAGATGGTGTCTTAGACTTTCAAAACCATCAAGCGCTCCTCTTTTATGAAGAAGGAATTCCAAGAGGAAACTTCACAGATGCTGCCCAATCCTATGGTATCAAGGTTGCGGGTCAAAAACCAATTATTAAAGCTCTTACCAGTCGTGAGAATTACCTTAAAAACAAAGCCGATACATTACTTCAAAAGTTTAAAGAGCCAAATCTCTCCCCTTCTGAAAAACTGAACATTCAAGAAGAGTTAAAAGATATCGCAACTGAGCAACAGTTTTACTCAGAAGCATTAGAATACTCTTCTCCAGAAAGGGCCTTTAAAAGTGGAAAGATCGGAATCATTGAATTTTGGGATAACAAAGTTGGAATACCTTTAACTAAAGTTCCAGAAGTCCAAGTTAAACAAGCAGATACTCTCACCATTTTACGTTCCGATGATGCAAACTCAAGCTTCGAAGGTTTCTCCCTATCATTAAGAAGAGAGAGCAATACACCTTTTATTAAATTTACAGAAGCCCAAAAGAACTCATTTCAAGACATTCATAAAAAATATCAACAAGCAGGGCTGAACTCACAAGATGATGTTCTCAAACTCAAAAACGATTTAAGTTCCGCTGGATTTAGACAAGATCAAGTTGATTTCGCTGTTCACGGTGGTTATTTTGGAGAACTTCCAAAAAAGACACCCCCTCTTGACTTAATCACAGGGTCCACTCCAAAACTCAAGTCACAATTAGAAGAACTTGATGAGATTAAATATACAGAAAAAAATCCAAAAGATATGGACCCAAAAGAACGAGAAGACTTTAAAATAGTCGAAAAGGTAAAGACTAACAAAGCCGGAACGATTGCCAAAGCAAAGGACAGTCTTTCCCATCTTCCTGATGGCGATTACCTCTTTGTCATTGATCAATCTGGAAATCTCGCCTATTCCAATCGCTACATCAACCCACCAGAAGTCGAACTTGTTAAGCACCCTGCTCTTGTCAACTCTCTCAAAGAGATAAACCCTGATCCAAAAGTTATTGCAGCAGGGGAATTTCAGATTAAAGATGGAAAAGTTTATTTTATTAACAATAAGTCTGGTCACTACATGGGTGGAGCAGAGAGCTTTCAATTTGCAATAAACAGACTTGAAGCTAGTGGGTTACCGAAAAGCCCTAATCGTATTGAAATGGACCTTTCCAAACTTGATCCAGAAGTAAGAAAAGAAATGAGTAATCATACACTTGAAGGACGTGCAACACTTCTTTTTCGCGAAGTTGCGCAAGCTCCAGCAACTGTACAGAATCAAATTGAAGAAAGTGCACTTGCATACAACTCAGTACTTAATCGACTGTCAAAAATGTATCCCAATGTTGAAAAGCCCGTTGAGCAGATCTATAAGTTTTTCGATGATGCTTTCGAAGCGGATGAAGACCTTTCATTTGCGGCAATGACATTTTTTAACACACTTGGTTCAGAAGGCATGAACCCTCAAATTATGGCAGCAAAATCGTACGCTGACTTACTCGATACAAGAATTGATATTCAAAACGGAGCAATTCGCCAAAGTGAAATTGACCACAAACTCAATGTCGACCGATCAAGAGCAGAAAATCAAGTCGAATCGATTAATGAAAGCATCGATCCCTTAACAACTCTGGTAGGAAAAGTTGAGGCCACTAAACTTAATAAGACCTTAGAAGACGCTGGAATAACATCAAAAATTATAGAAACAGATAAGGGCTTTGTCCTCGAAGTTGACCCTAAAACAATTCCTTCTTTAAATGATTTTCTAAAATCCCAAGGCCATGACTCCCATCAATTTAAAGTTTTCTATGACCCCCAATATTACTCAGAAAACCGTGATGTTCTAGGTTCTTTAAAACCAAATGGCGATATCTATTTAAACTATTCAGTACTTGATAAACTTGCAAGAGGCGAGACACCAATGACTCCTTTTCACGAGCTTCGCCACCTTTCAAGAAGCCTTAATCGAAACCTTGGAAAAACTGACGATATGGATGTTCATTATGAGAGCCTTCTAAAAAAAGAAACACGAAATCCCTACGAGAATATTGTTGACGGAGAAGAGCTTGCAACCTTTACTCAAGACATCAGTCGTTTCCCATTTGAAATCAATGACTCTAGATCAATTCAAGCGATGGCCTTCCGTATAGAAACAATTGGGAACACGATTAAAGACTTCTCTTCTGATAGTATCTCTCATTTGCGAAAGCTCAATTCAGAAATTAAAGAGACAACAGACATTGGGAAGTTTCTCGATAAGAACTTGAAATTTAACTTGAAGCAAAAAGACCCTCCTCACCTTCTCTCTTTCGAAACAAATAACTCTAAGATTAATATCTTTTTAAGCCAAAAAGAATTTCAAAAATTAAAAAGTTTAGAAGACATTGAGTTTTTGGGTAATCAAAAAGAGGGTATTAAAGAGTTAAGAAGCTTTATAAGTAGTATCCTTAACAAGCAAATTAGCCTCAATACAAAAAGTGTTCAAGCGTCGCAAAGAGCCCAGGATATTACCTATGTTGCCTCTCAATATAGTGATAAGCCCAACCCTGAGCAAGCGAGCAACCTTCGAAAAATTATCAAAGAACTCCAAGAATTAATTGGGGGGCATTAAATCTGCCCTAAAAGAATTCCCTCTCGAGAAGAGATTAACTCAACTTCGTGAATCTGATTATGAAGCTCTAGGTCTGTTTCAACCTGAACCTTAAGGTAATTCGTCGTATAGCCTTCAAAAAGACCTTTTTTATTTCTCTTTTCAAAAAGAACTTGATTGAAATTCCCAACTTGATCTTTTGCAAAATCAGATAATTTCTTAGCACCAAGTTCATTCAATGCCTTCACACGTTCTTTTTTAAGTCCATGTTGAATCTGATCTTCAAGTCTTGCCGCAGTGGTATTTTTTCTTTTTGAAAAAGGAAATACATGAAAATGAGTTAAAGGCGATGAACTCAAGAAGTCATAAGTCTCTTGGAACTGCTTCTCAGTCTCACCAGGATAGCCAACAATAACATCCGCTCCGATCCCACAATTGGGAAACTTAGAAGTCACCATCGAAATGATGTCTTGATATTGCTCAATTCGATACTTTCTTCGCATGGAAGTTAAAATTTCATTGGAAGCACTCTGAAGTGGGATATGGAAATGGTCCATGGTTTTTGGACTGTCTTTTAAGACTTTTAAAAGCTCAGGCGTAATCGTATTAGGTTCAACACTTGAAAGCCTTAATCTCTCAAGTCCCTCAAGATCGAGAACTCGCTTTACTAGCTCTTCGAGCTTTTGCCCTGATGTTGAAGCATATTCTCCAATATTCACACCGGTGAGAACGATTTCTTTATAACCCTGAGAAAGAATTTCTTTAGCCGTATTGACCGCTTCACTGATTTCGATTGTCCGGCTTCGCCCTCTGGCCTGAGGAATAATGCAAAATGAGCAGACATAGTTGCAGCCATCTTGAATCTTTAAGAAGGCCCTAGTCCTTGAATCCGCCGAAGTCGTCGCTGCCCCCCAAAACTCATTGGTTTTATCCACATGAACTTGCTCAGCATCGGCTTCTTCGATGAAGTCAAAAACCTTGTACTTTTCACTAGTTCCTAGCACAAGATCAATACCCTGCATCTTAGAAATTTCTTCTGGGCTCATTTGAGCATAGCAGCCAGCAACAACAATTTTCCCCTCAGGAGAAGCCTTGAAGGCCTTTCTAATACTATTTCTACAGGTGGAGTCAGCTCCATCGGTAACCGTACAGGTATTGATAAAAGTGACGTCTGTGGACTCTCCAAAAGGAACAACCTTGTAACCTCGCTCTACAAAGCCCTGGGCGATACTTCCCGACTCACTAAAGTTGAGCCTACAGCCCAATGTGTGAAAACTCACGGTTTTTTGGTCAGCAGATTGTGGATAAGCCTCATTACTATCATTTTCCATAGTCTGAAGTACCTACCACAAATTTATAAAAAAAGACCAATTACCCCCAAAAAATACTCGGAGTTAATTGACATTTTTGTCAAAACACCTTAATTTCGTCCTTACGTTTTAAACAGTTCCGTGGTCTCGTAGCTCAGTTGGTTAGAGCATCTCCCTTTTAAGGAGAGGGTCCTGTGTTCGAGTCACAGCG
>JBMYPC010000085.1:0-13467 GCA_049599895.1 Bacteriovoracaceae bacterium
TTTGAGGAGGGGAAGTGGCAAATCCGTTACGCTTTATTACCGCGGCCAGCTTGTTCGATGGCCATGATGCTTCAATTAATATTATGAGGAGGCTGCTCCAATCAAAGGGAGCGGAGGTTATTCACCTTGGTCACAATCGTTCCGCTAAGGAAGTTGTGGATGCCTGTCTTCATGAAGACGCCCACGCTATTGCCGTGAGCTCCTATCAAGGCGGACATAATGAATATTTTAAATATATTCGAGAGCTTCTTGATGAAGCCGGTGCAAAAGATGTCCGTATTTTTGGTGGTGGTGGGGGAGTTATCACTCCTAAAGAAATCGATGAGCTTCATAAGGCGGGGATAACAAAAATCTATTCCCCTCAAGATGGGATGACTCTTGGGCTTGTGGGAATTATTGATGACATGATTGAAAGGGCGAAGCATTCGACCCTAGATACTATTGATCATTCTAAGCTCAAGTTTGATTCTTTAACAGATTCACAAATTGCTAAAACCATTACTCATATCGAAGAAAAAGGTGAATTACCTGAAGGGACTCTTAAAGAAAAAGAAATACCTGTTCTTGGGATTACCGGAACAGGTGGTGCTGGAAAAAGTTCTTTAATTGATGAACTTCTTTTAAGGTTTGCTCACTATGCAAATGATGTGAGAGTTGCACTTGTTTCAGTTGATCCGACGAAAAAGAAAACTCAAGGGGCACTTTTAGGAGATCGAATTCGTCTGGGTGCTGCAAGCTATCCCAATTTTTATATTCGCTCACTTGCCACAAGAAACTCAGGAACGGAGCTGTCTCCCCATATTGAAAAAGTTGTAAGCTTTTTAAAATCCCAAGACTTTAAGTTAATTATTGTAGAAACTTCTGGAATTGGACAGGCTTCGGATGCCATTACTAAAGTCGCTGATAAGTGTCTCTATGTGATGACTCCTGAATATGGAGCTCAGACGCAACTTGAGAAAATTGAGATGCTTGAGTCCGCTGATTTTATTGCTCTTAATAAGTTTGAAAAGCCAAGAAGTGAAGACTCTCTTCGTGATATCAGAAAGCAGTATCGAAGAAACCATGGACTCTTTCACGAAAAAGAAGATCATGAACTTCCTGTTTATGGAACAATGGCCTCAAAGTTTAATGATCCTGGTGTGAATGCACTTTTTAAAGATCTTGTAAGTTCTCTTGAAATTAAAGCAAGCATTCCTGACGATTTAAAATGTTCAAAACAAAATCAAGAGAAGTTTCCACTCATCGCGCCTGAAAGAAGTCTTTATTTAAGAGAAATTGCTGGAGCCGTTCGAAGTTATAATAAAGAAACAGAACAAACTTTTGATCTTTTAAAAGATTACGAGTCCTTGGTTCAAGTTGAAAAACTTCTTAAAGATAAAAGTGAAGTCGAAGAATTAAAAAAGAAGGTGGAAAAGGAAATTGGATCGGAGGTTTTCCGGTCACTTGAAACCTTACAAAAAACCATCAAAGAATATAATGATGGGCAATTCACTTATAAAGTTCGAGATAAAGAGATTAAAGTTGAAACAAAATATGAGTCTTTGTCAGGAACTCAAATCCTAAGAGCCGGAGTTCCTCGAACAAAGAACCTTTCTTCGCTTTACCGTTTTATGAGAAGAGAAAATATTCCAGGCTTTTTTCCATACGCCTCAGGGATTTTCCCATTTAAAAGAACGGATGAAGAACCAAAAAGAATGTTCGCTGGTGAAGGTGGACCTAAAAGAACCAATGAAAGGTTTCATTTTCTTTCAAAAAATGATCCTGCAAAAAGGCTTTCAACGGCTTTTGATAGTGTGACTCTCTATGGAGAGGATCCTGACAAACGTCCCGATATTTTTGGGAAAATTGGTGAAGCAGGAGTGAGCATCGCCACTCTTGAAGACATGAAAGATCTTTATTCTGGCTTTGATCTGAGTTCTCCTAATACTTCTGTTTCCATGACAATTAATGGACCTGCTCCAATCATTCTCGCTCTTTTTATGAACACGGCAATTTCTCAACAACTTGAAGGTGATGATTACCTCGACGATGAAAAACGTATTGAAGTGATGAGAAAAATTCGAGGAACAGTTCAAGCGGATATTCTTAAAGAAGACCAAGCGCAAAATACTTGTATCTTCTCGCTTGAATTTTCCTTAAAGATGATGGGAGATGTTCAAGAGTATTTCTGCAAAAATGCGATTCGAAACTATTATACTGTTTCGATTTCGGGATACCATATTGCCGAAGCTGGAGCGAACCCAATTTCTCAGGTTGCTTTTACGATGGCGAATGGCTTTACTTATGTTGAGTACTATAGAAGTCGTGGACTTGATGTAGATGATTTTTGCCAGAACTTTTCATTCTTTTTTAGTAATGGTCTTGATCCTGAGTATGCGGTGATTGGTCGCGTCGCTAGAAAAATTTGGGCTGTGGCCGTTCGTGATCTTTATGGCGCAAAAGAAAAAGCTCAGAAGTTTAAATATCATATTCAAACATCAGGAAGATCTCTTCATGCTCAGGAGATGTCTTTCAATGACATTCGAACTACTCTTCAGGCCTTCCTCGCTTTAAGTGATAATTGTAACTCTCTTCATACCAATGCTTATGACGAAGCGATTACGACTCCGACAAAAGAAAGTGTAAGAAGGGCGATGGCAATTCAAATGATTATCAATAGAGAGTTTGGGCTTAATAAGACCGATAATCCTCTACAGGGAAGTTTTATTATTGATGAACTGACGGATCTTGTTGAAGAAGCCATTCTCTCAGAGTTCGAAAGAATCTCCGATCGTGGTGGCGTTCTCGGCGCAATGGAGAGTATGTACCAAAGAGGAAAGATTCAAGAAGAGTCGCTTTATTATGAAAGCAAAAAAGACTCGGGCGAACTTCCGATCATCGGTGTGAATACTTATATCTCAGATACTGTAGATGAAGATCTTAACCGCGAGATTGAACTTTCAAGATGTACAGATGAAGAGAAAATGGATCAAATCAATCGTCTGAATAGTTTTAAAGAGAGCAATATTAATAAATCTGAGGAAGCTTTAAGAAGACTTACTGAAGTTGTGATTAATGATGGCAATATTTTTGAGGAACTTTTAAGTACTACGAACTATTGCTCCCTTGGTGAGATCACAAATTGTCTCTATAAAGTCGGTGGAAGATATCGAAGGAATATGTAATTGAAAAAATCGAAGATTTATACAAAAACGGGAGATCAGGGGCAGACTTCAATCCTCTCAGGTGATCGCGTTTTAAAAAGTGATGAAAGAATTGAGCTCTACGGAGAACTTGATGAGCTCAACTCTTTTATCGGTCATGCTCTTTCTTTTGAAGAGGGGAAGTTTCAGAACATCAAAACCACTCTTATCTCAGTTCAAAATGATATTTTTCAAATGGGATCTCGTGCAGCTTGTCCTATCTGTCAAAGAGAGAAATATGGCCTTACAGAGATCTCAAAAGAGAAAGTTGAGGCACTTGAAACTGAGATAGACAGGCTTGATCATGAATTAGATGAGCTTAAAAACTTTATCCTCCCTGGGGGAAACTCTTTTGCTTCTTCACTTCATATCTGCCGAACAGTCACCAGGAGAGTTGAAAGACGGGCGATCAAACTTCATTCTGAACTCGATGATTACTTTGGTGACGTCGAACTAAAATTTTTAAACCGATTGTCTGATTATCTTTTTGTGGCTTCAAGATTTGTAAATGCTAAGCTTGGAATTCAAGAGACAATTTGGAAAAGTAATAGCTAACCATTTTTCTTAAAAAGATTTACGACTTTAGTAAGAACATCCTTACCGTCAGTTCCTTCATCTTTTTTTGGCTTTTTGATTTTCTTAGAAGGCTTTAGTTTTTTTCTTGCTTCAAGAGAGACAAGCTTTGTTTCTTTGGTTGCTTCATCATCTCCGTCGCTACTTAAATCTTTAACAACGGGAGACTTTTGAGGGGCATCAACTTTAAGATCAAGAAACTTTGTTTTAGCAAGTTGCGACTTTCTTGTAAGAAGAGCTCTTTCACTTCTGGTGAGGCTTTTCTTGTCAATTTCAATTTTAATTGTTCCAAGAGTGAGAACTTCTCCAATATAGAGATGAGAAGAAACAACCTTGATTCCATTAACGTAAGTTCCATTGGTTGAATTCAAGTCAGTAATAACCACTTTGCCGTCGTCATCAAGGTAGATCTCACAATGCTTTGAACTAAGAAGGCCATCAGAGAATTTCACGTTACAACTTGAGGCGCGCCCAAGCACAAGTGGCTTAGAATTCAGCCTGACGTTGTGACATTTGCCGTTAACGTAAATGTTAATTGATATCGACATATCTTCCTTTGAGGGCAAGCTTGCGCAATTTTATCTTTATCGATCATTTAAACTATCGGTTTAAGTTACTAGAAACATTAGGACTAAGTTGTGTCTAACATATTGAGATTACTAGACAAAAGTTTGCTATACTAAAAACGAGTAGTTTTTAGGCGCCGCAGGCAACTAGCGCGCGTCAGCAAGCGGATGTCAAAGCGCAAGATTATAGGGATTTACAGAGTTTTTGTGTTATATGCTAAACTCAAGTTTTGGAATTCATCGAGGAGACCTAAGTGGCTGAAAATACAATTGTGGAAATTACAGACAAGGCCATTGAGCAAATTAAGCATATTTTTAGTGGCCAAGAGAACACTGAGGCGCGAGGGCTTCGTTTGAAAGTCGTCGGTGGTGGTTGTTCTGGGCTAACTTATAATATGGACTTTGATGAACAAAAAGAAAAAGACAATGTCTTTGAGTTTGGTGAAGTTAAGGTTCTTATTGATCTTAAGTCATCGATCTATTTAAAAGGGGTGACTCTCGATTATAAAGACGGCCTTAATGGAAAAGGTTTTGTTTTTGTAAATCCCAACGCGACCAACACCTGCGGTTGTGGTGAATCTTTTAGCGTCTAGCTATGCTCGATCAAGAAATAGAACGAATTCGATACTCCGGTGGATCTTTTCATTTGAAAGACTATGCAGTTGTGGAGCTATCAGGATCTGATGCGAGCTCTTTTTTGCACAATTTTTCTACCAGTAATGTGGAAGGCCTTAAAGAATTTGAGTTCAACCTCAGCGCTCGTTTGAATATCCGGGCCCAGGTACTTTTTTATTTTTATATCCTGAAAAGATCAAAAGAGCTTTTTCATCTCGTGATTCCAAAGTCGTTTTTAAAAGAGTTATCTTCAGAGTTTGAGAAGTTTATTATTGCTGAAGATGTTGAGTACGAGACAAAGCCTTTGGATGTCATTGTTCACATCTCAAAAGCTCTCGAAGAGAATATTTTTAAAGGCCGTTTCTTAGAAGAAGAAGCGGGCCTTGAGCTTATTGATGGAGCTGAGTCTCAAAGCTACGATGACTTAGAAATTTTAAATGAGCTTTCATTTTTTTCAGGAGTTTGCCTAAATCAAGAGAACTTTCAAGCAGAGCTTGTGAATAATACAAGACTTAATGAAGTTGCTGTTGATTATCAAAAAGGTTGCTTTCTTGGACAAGAGACTGCAGCTAAGATTCATGTGAACCGAGGAGCGGCAAAGTTCCCGGCTTTATTAGAAATTGGTGGTGATTTTCAAAAGAAAGAAATTACTCTTTCGGGAAATAAAAATATTACGATCGAAGAGATAAAAACCTGGAAGGGAAAAACTCTTCTTAAGACAACGCTTTCAAGAGACTTTCTTCTTGATGATTTAGAAGTTGATATTGGTGATGGAGTCCAAGCGAAAGTAAAACGTTTTCCTTATTTTAAGGATGGGCGCTTAACTGAAAAAGCCCAGGTGGTATTTGAAAAAGCAGTCGCTTTTTTTAGCCAGGGAGAGTATGAAAAAGCTCTTGATCATTTCAAAAAAGCCATCGAGTTCGATCCTACTTTTGCAGATGCCTATGAATCTTTAGGAGTTCTCTATGGACGTCTTGAACAATACGAAAAGGCAATTGAACAAATGGATAAACTTTTAAAAGTCGATCCCGATTCAGTTATGGCCCATACCAATAAGTCTCTTTATTTTATGAAACTTGGAAAAATTGAAGAAGCAGAAGAAGAAAAGTCTAATGCTACTGTGAAGTCATTCGCTCAGTTTGGAAAAGAAGCGAAAGAGAAAAAAGAAAAAGAAGCGCAAAAAGAAGCGCTAGAAAGAGAACGAGAAACCAAGAAGAAAATGTTTCACGAAGTTCTTGAAATTGATCCCGATGATGAGTTTGCTAATACAAGCTTAGGTGGGATTTATCTTGAAGAGCAAGAGTTTGATAAGGCCAAGACATACCTTGAGAAATCATATGAAATTGATCCCAAAAACCCACAAATGCTTTTATCTCTTTGTAAGCTAAGGAAAAATGAAGGTGATTCGAGTTGGGTTGAGCTTAAAAATCTTGGTATCGACATCGCTTTAAAGAAAGGTCGTCAAAAAATCGCTCTTGAACTTCAGAAAATCTTATAATTCTTACATGATTCTCCTTTAATTTCATAACCTTAGAGAAAGTTTTACTCAGTCCATTCACGATTGAGTGTCGATTCGTTATTTACTTCTTTAAAGAAGTACTCGTTCATTCACGGGGGGAATGTGAGTCTAAGACTAGCGCCAGCAATTTTAATCATTTTTACTTTCTTTCTTAGTCTAGAGAGTCAGGCAAGGCCAAATTGTTTAAGTGCGATCGTAAAGTCCGTTGCTTCTCACAAAAGAAACTCTCTTCCCTCAAAACTTGAAAAACAACTTATAAAATCAAAAGACTTCAACCTCACTGAAACCCGTGAAATTAACGATGTCATTGATTCCCTTTATTTCATTGATTACTACCATCAAATGAATCTGATCTATCAGGCTAGATATGCTGAAAATACCTTGGGTCAGCTTGATATTCCCTTTCTTTACGATGCTAGCACTGAGAAGACTTCAGCTTTTAAAAATTATAAGCGAGCACTCAAATTTCTTCGTGAGGAGAAACCGAAGTTTAACTGGGAAGGTTTAACAGAAACTCATAGGGCCCTTATGCGAGGTAGGATTGAAGAACTTCCTGCTGGAGCTTTAGGAAAGGCGAGAAATTATACAAACTTAGGTTCAGAAACAGACCTTACAGATGCTCAGATCAAGACACTTAAAGATAACCCCTATCTTACATTGGTAGAAGAAACAAAAACCTGGGATATCTATTATCCATCAGTCGATTATTCAGATGACTCTGTATTTGAACTTATAAAGTCCGGGCACCCTGATCTTTATAAAAGAATTCACGACTATCGAAACGGAAACGGTGGTTCGGTTAAATCATTAACGGTAGAGCTTACGACGGCAATGACTGAAGATCTGATGGCCTGGTTTGTAAGGGAGAAAGATCAGATTGGAGCAATTAAGACTGTCGCTGATCTAAGAAAGTTTGTTAAGATTGTTGCTAAGTTTCAAAGAGACCTCATCTCAATTCATCCGTTTGGTGATGGTAATGGTCGAACAGTGAGAATGTTTGCTCTGTATATGCCTTTTATGCAAGCGGGGATTCCAAGACCTCGTATCACGAACCCTAACAATGATTACATTGTTCCTTTAAAAGAATGGGAAGAACAGATCCTTGAAGGGATTCAATCATCTTACCAACTTTATAATGATCTCTTTGATCGAATTCAAGACGGTCGCTCTCTTAGATTTAGTCCCTATCTCTATTTGCCTCAGATTCCTGAGTATGCACAAGTCGCAGTCAAAGGAAAAAGAGGAGCAAAACCAGTTCGAAAGGCCATTAATCCTCAGCAGGTTGCAACTTATTTTGATTATCTAGGTAATCATCCAGGCTATTCTGACTGGCATTACACCTTTGAAGCAGCTCCCTTTAAGGCTTTAGATGAGCTTGAACAAATGTATCTTGAGTTTACGAAAAGAACTCAAGGTGTTTATCACCATAAAAAAAGAGGAAAACTTGATATTTCAGTTAACCTCCTGGGGCCTGATTTTAGAGCCGACTTCTTTAACGCGAAATATTTAGATCCTGAAAGTTACAAGGCCAAAATGGACAAATGGTATATGAATCAAACCGTTTGGCGTGGACTTCCTTACCAAGAAGAAGAAGTGACGGAGAAAGAGATCCTTGAACTCTTTACGGGATTCTCAAATAATTTCATTGCGATGAATATTGGTTACGCTACTACTCAAAAGCAATTTGTAAAAAAGATTAATAAAGAGTTTGATCGCTTTAATGAAATGTTGGTGAGCGGTGAGTATATCGATTACGTTCGAGGTCATGTCAATGGTACCGAGAAGTATGACTATAGCTTTGGTTATTCCACTTCAAGAGAGAGAAGCTCTGCAAAGGGTTATGCCATGGGGCTTTTGGTGATCGGTGATTATAAGACTTATCGAAAGCGCCAAGATCAATTGAAATCACGAGTCTTAATGGGAGTTCAACGATGTCATAAAGACATTGATGTTTCGATCTTGAGGCAGGTGGATGATCGTTTCCGCTATAAGTATCCAAGACAAAGAGAAGTTCTAGGAATTGGTGCCGCTGATCCTGATTCGATGAGAATTGTTCAAACTTTGGATGATGATGGAGAAGTGATCTTTTCTTATCTTCGAAACCCCGAGAAGCCTTATGAAGTCTTAAAAATCAAAGGGCAACATGACCCAGATTCTAAAAGGCTACCTGCTAAGTCTCGAATTCTAGAAGTCTTTGACCTACGAAAATAAGCTTATCTTTTAAACTTCTTAAAACTTTCAATTGTTTTAAGAGTTTGTTCGATCATTTTTTTTCGGTATTTGACTTTTTCTGATTTAAACTCATTTTCAACTTTTTCAAAATAGTCTTTTGATTTTTGAACTTCTTCATCAAACAGCTTTTGAACTTCAAGACCTTCATCTGTCACTTTGTCCATTTGATAAGCTCTCGCAAGTTCCTCTTTTGTATTAGTAAGATAAAGGTATTCTTCATAGACTCGATGTTTAATTTTGAAAACTTGATCATCATCAAAACTGTGAGGATGGCTTTCGATGTATTTTCCTAAATCGGTAAAAAGCTTGAGGGCCCAATAGAATGTACAGTAGGCATGATAGATGCCTCTGATTGGCCTTGGAGCTCTTCTCCAAAGGCTATAGAATATTTTTTCATCATCCTCAACGATCAGCTCATCAAGGGTCAAAAACTTATTTAGAATATGGTGACCGTTTTCATGAACGAGATCATCGAGAAGGTCGACGAAGTCACGGTCAGCAAAATTAATAAAAGAAACTCCCGGGAAGTTTTGCATCGAGTAGGAGACCATATTTTTCTCTTGGAAGCTTATAAGGCTCCAAGTGTTCTCTAGAAGAAGCTGATGACAATCAGGACTTGCTTCTGACAAGACCGTGAGTGCTTCTAGGGTTTGCTTTTTGATGTCCTCAATTTGTGATTTGTCTTGAATTTTAAGAAGAAAAGGGAAGTCTTGGTTTGCTGCGGATGACTTACCAACTCTTTGATTAATTTCTTTTTCGTCTGGGTCAAAAATTGAAAGACCTTCATCATTATGCTCAAAGCTTTTAAGCTCCAAAATAGAGTCTTTCGTTTCAAAAGCTTGGTTTCTAATAAAAAATATATTTTGAGTGTCACCGAGATCATTTGATGTCACATAGCTGAGTGGCTTCAGAAGTTCATAATCTTGGTTATGAATATGGAGGTAATAAAAAGTGATTAAGTGCCCTTGAAAGAGTGAAAGAAGATCAGAGGCCACTTCAAATGGGTTTTCATCCTGTGAGCGGTCACAGAAAATTTTATAAAACTCTGTTGCCTCAAAGAAATCATACAGCTCTTCAATGAGTTCTTCAGTGTTAATGCTCTCTTCTTGAAAATCAAACTCAGAAGCTTCTTTTAGCACTTCCGCAAGATAAAAGACTCTTTCCCAGAACTCAACAAAATAAAAATTGATAGGAGAATAGTCTTTGAGAAGATTAAAATTAAACTTTTGGATTTCTTCAATAAAGTTCGTGTCGAGAACTTCTGTAAGTTCTTCTGTTTCAGACTGTAGTTCTTCTAGGCTTTCACTGTAGCAGCTTTTGAGCTCTTCTGAGGCTTGAGATATATTTTCAATGAGTTTCATTGGGAGTTTCTAACTTAAATTCTTGTGAACGCCAATCAATAAATTTAAATGGCCTAAGTTCTGGCTCGTGAAGTGGTGTTTTAGCATCTGTGGCTCGACAAAACTCTTGATCTCTGTTCTTGACTCGATGGTAATTACTCCAAGCCGCTTCTCTCAGATATTGGGTGATTTTTCTCTTCTCAGTGATCATTTGCAGATAACGAAATGATCCTCTTTTTGTTCTTTTAAGGTCTGGGGTTGAGCGATCAACAGAAATAAGCCCAAACTTAGGACAATAGCCATCTGACCATTCAAAGTTATCAGTGATACTCCAATAGAGATAACCATCGATTTTGAGGCCTTCTTTCATAAGTTGGGAAAGAACCAGAAGGTGTTCAATAATATAAGACGGCCTGATGTTATCGCTTGAGTCTGCAAGACCATTTTCTGTAATTAAAAATGAAAGGTTTCGAGTGTCAGATTCAAGTCGGTTCACTCTTTCTTTGTTGTAGCGTTTATCAAGAAGCTTTAAGAGATAATAAAGACCGTCGGGATAAACCCCTCTTCCTGCGTCTGAATAGAGAACGTTATCAGCAAAGACGAGATCAAACTCACTTAAAACTTCAACTCCATAATAATTGATTCCAATGTAATCAAGCTTGGAGATAAAAAAGTCCAGTGGTCTTAAGTTAAACCAAAGATGAGCATTCTCAACAGTTTTCTTATCTGCTGTTTCGTTTTGTGGATGATAGAAGTCTACTCTATGAGCAATACCAACTTTCTTATTAGGCGTTTTCGTTTTGACATAGTCGTAGAGCTCTCCATGAGCGAGGGCCATTCTATTGAGTTGTTGGTAAAAAACACCATAATTCCCGTCGCTCACATATTGAGCGATGTCAGTGATATTTTGAGTTTTTTGTTCGAGAGGTGATGGCCAAATCACATTTGTGTAGGTGAAAAGGACATAGATATGAGGCTCGTTAAAGAATGTGTAGCTGTCGACTAAATCATTAAGATGATCAATCACAAGTTTTCCAAACTTTACGAAATGCAGTTGAACCTCTGAGTTATTCCAAGAACCAAGATCGAGACTCCATTGTGGTTCAGCATGGTGAAAGAGAGTGATAACAGGTTTCATCCCTCGCTTTTTAACTTTTTCGAGAATCTTTCTGTAATGCTTTAAAGCTTCAAGGTTTGGCTTGTTTTCTCTTGCGCTTTTTAAGGTTGGAAAAATTCGGGCCCAATCAATACTCATTCTAAAAATTGAGCTATGAGAAGAGTTACCATTTAATTCTTTGGCCGCATCAAGTTCTCGTTCTGGTTCTGTCCAAAACCGAAGTTTGTCTTTTGGGACTGAGACATTGTGAAAGGCGGGGATCTTATTGTCGTCGGCAAAAAGATTCCATGAATCACTGGCGACAGGTTGATCTTCAACTTGTTGTGCGGCATTGGCGACACCAAAAGAGAAGTCGTCAGGGAATTCAGCAAGAGTTGTTGATAATGGTATTTTTTCTTTTTTCTTCTCGCTCCCAGAGGGGTCTTCCCCCTTTTTAAGGGACTTCGAAACAAGTCTCAAGACTTGTAGTTCATAGATGAAATAGTAGGAGTCATAAAGAAGTTCATAGAGTTCTTCACGTTCAGCCTTCGTTCTTTTAAGAAAAACACCCATCTGCGTTTCATAATAGTATTGGAAAAAAGAGTCCATCACTCCAAGTTCTTTTTGTGTTGATCGCTTTAAATCGAAAAGAAGACCATAGGGGAGATCTTTTCCTTCATTGGCTTGCGCGATAGCAGGGGCGATGAGAGTGTTAAAAAAGCCTTCTAATCCATGAACAGCATAAAGAGCAGCACCACCAGCACCGCCATCATCCATTTGAGCGTAGCTCTCATTGATTGTGATATCCCGTGCAGTTCTCCCATCGGGAAGAACCTCTTCTTTGAGGGCCTTAAATTTTCCTGTTGCTTCAGGAAATTTAAAGTTCTGTAAGCGATATTCTTTTGTGAATTCACCTTTTCCTAGAGCCTTTAGCTTTTTAAGCTTTTCTGAGACATCAGTTGATATGGCTTCTAATTCTGCGACTCTTTCTTCTATCTTCTGACTTTCGCTTTTGTCTTCATCTGTGATTTTGAGTTCATCCCTGGATTTTTCTCCACCGACTTTATAGCGATGAGGATAATCAACTTGATCACCTTGCATCGCTTTTTGGGCCATATTCATAAGCGAGGTTGGATTCATGTCCATTGACTTAATCATGCTGCCAATATTCTGAACAAACCTCGTTGTTCCGGCTTTAAATGACTGTTGGACCATAAGACAAAGATTATGCTTTCCATCTTTTAACAGAAGTTCTTTATCTTCGAAGGAAATAAGACCGACTAATCTTTCCGGGATTTTATAAAATGAATGATCCGAGAGAATCATATTGTGAGAAGTGGTTTCAAGAGATCTCAGTTCTTCAAGGCTTAGAATGTAGCCTTTTTCAGAAAGTTTCGCTTCGATTGTTGCTTCTGACATCATGGGGTTAATGAATTCATGACGAAAGGCTGGTTGAAAGCAATTATTAATATTACGAAAGAAAACAAGTGATTCATTGATCATGGCCCCAAGACCTTCTTCGCTTGAAGAAAGTTGCTTAAAGAGTGCTTGAAGTTCTCCACTTGAGCTGGCTTCATTGATATTGTTCGCAAGAATGCCAATACCCTTAAGTGCTGTGGTCATCCCTGGAAGATTTTGATTTATGACCTGAAGGCCTTCTTCAATATTCTCCGCATGACTTGCAATCCCTTCCATTGGAACAATCATCCTACCAATCGTAGAAGAGACATCCATCAGAAGAATCAGAGTTTGGTCGAGTTGGCTTTTGATGTCTGTAATTGGTTTTACAATTTCTTGAAGAAGAAGAGAGGTTTGGCTCAAGGAGAGAACGGTTTCTTTTAATAGTTCTTGGGTCTCTTTGAGATCTTTTTTAATTTCATCGAGCTGGTTATTCGTGGTTTCAATATTGTTGTTGGCGCGATCAATCCTGCCGGAGTTGTCATCAATTTTCTTGGCCATGTCACAAGCGGATAAGACGACGATTAAAGCGATAAGCTTTAAGAAATAAAGAGATTTTGAGACGTAGTTGGGCATAAATCACCTAAAAGTTTGTTCTATAAAAAGCGCTTAAAAATATCATTGATTCACATTTTTTTGTGAATGATGGGAAATATTTCAAGTTGGGGGGAGTTGGGGGTGTTTAGATTTTGGGCAGGGTGAAAGAAGTATAGGGGGGAAGGTTTTTTATTCGATGTTTTGGGGTTTTATCTGATTCCTGAACGGAATCATCTGTCCGCTTGGCGCGCAAAAAATGTCCACTGGGGCTTTTGTTTACTTTCGTTTTTTGGAGTTTTATCTGATTCCTGAACGGAATCATCTGTCCGCTTGGCGCGCAAAAAATGTC
>JBMYPC010000086.1:0-13374 GCA_049599895.1 Bacteriovoracaceae bacterium
GTTTGAAGTTGAACTACCGTGGATCACCAAGGATTTTTATGAATACCAAAGAGAGCAAACTCTGGCTCAGCAGTCTTTGACGAAAACTCCTGGGACGAAGAAAAAAACAGAATTTCATATGCGCTGTTTTAGCCCAAGTGGGTTGTTTGATTACAACCAATGTCCAGAGTTTAAGTCTCTTATTCGTAACCATGCTGGGTTTAAGTTTGGAAACACTTTTAGAAGATTTAATCCTAGAATTGAATGGATCATCTCTGAAGTTGATGAAAGTGGTGATGTTGTTGTTAATAACAAAAAAGAAGTGACTCCGTTTGAGGTCCTTAAAAAAGTTCGTTTTGTTCCAAGTAATGCTGTTGTTATCCCAGGAGCGAAAACTTATCCAGCTTATGTTACATCCCAAAAAACTGCAGCAGGGGTGATGATGCTTGTTGGAGTTGTAAACATCAATACTTTCTCTCCTGCTGGAGCAGAAGCCGATGTTTTAAAGGAGTTTAAAGCGACTCTCGAGGCTTTTAAAAATCTTGGTGTCAAAAGAGTTGTGATTGATACTATCAATAATGGTGGTGGGTCACTTTCTCTTGGGATGAACCTTGCTCAGAGTTTAAATTCTAGGGCAATTGAGTTTCCATCTGTCGAGTTTCGTTTAAGTGAGTCTTGGATTGATCAATTCGAAAGAGGAACAATTTGGGGAACAAACGATACGGATAAAGAATTGAAAAAGCGTGTCTACAACGCTCTTCTTGCGGATCAAAGTTCTGGAAAGTGGCTTTCAAGACCTTTTAATGCTTCAAGGCTTTTTGCTCAAGCATTTACTCCCAATGAAAAGCTAAAGGACCATGGATTTAAGTACGTTCTTCTTGTGAATGAGATGTGTGCTTCAATGTGTGATATTTTTGCTGGAATCCTACAAGATAATAAAATGGCAAAAGTCCTTGGTTCTCAAACTTTAGGTGCTGGTGGAAACGTGGTTATGCATGCAGCAGCTCCTAACAGTGGAATCTATGTCTCTCAGACGGAATCTCTTATTAAGAGAACTAATGGAGAGTATCTTGAAAACAATGGGGTTAAACCTGACCTTGCTCTTAAAGTTAATGAATCGACTTCTAAGAGATATGATAAAGTTTTAAAAGAAGCTTTTATAGAAGTTCTAAAGTTATAATTACAGAAAATACTTTTTGAAAAAGAAAGGCCCTCTTATGACTTATGAGGGCTTTTCTTTAATTAAAAAGATTATCAAGATCTTTTTCACTTACTTTTGAATTGTCTTCAAGATCTTTAGGTTCTTTTTTATCCGCAAGCTCAGGAGCTTCTCCCTTTGGAGGTCGTTTTTGATCCAATGAAGCTGAGTCTCTATAGGGCTCAAGACCTTCTTTTCTTTCAAACTCAGGTCTTTTCCCTTTAAGAGGCCTTTCTAGTTCTCGATTAAACTCTCTTCCTTCTCTTTCTCCACCTTCTTTCTTGGGTCCTTTTTTATTGTGCTTTGCTCGGAAGATATGACGTGAGTTCTTATCAAGTCTTCCTTCCATCTTTCTGGCTTCTTTTGGAGAGACAGCGCCATCGGCCATGATCTTTTTATGAAGTCTTTTGGTCTTTCTAAAATCCTTTCTTAGAACTTTCTTTTCACCTTTGGTTAAGCGATCATTTTTTAACCCATGACCAACTCTTTTGCGTTGGTTGTCCATCCGCCTATCAAAGCGTTTTTGGGTTTGTGAGGAAAGATCTCTCTTAGAATTTTGTGGTCCTCTTTTTTGAGGTTTTATCTTTGGTCTTTTAAGAGGAGGTCTTTTCTTTAAATCTTTTCCCCCTCCACTTTTATGGTCCATTCGAGCATGGACTAGGCCTGCAAAAGACAGGAGAAGACCAAAACAAGCGACTTTAGCGATACTTTGACTTTTAAACTTCATTATTGAGCTCCTAAATTTTGATATCATTTGAGCTTTGTGAACAGTCAGATTTTCAGGGTCAGCAAGTCACATGAACCACAAGCTCAAAAAGGGTTACGCAGTGATCTGTTGATTATCGACGATAACCCTCAACTACCTTAGACAACATTGAGAATTCTCATTAATTTCCAGTGTTTACTTAGGGCTTTCAGTTGGAATAAGATTTTGTCCAAGATTCCAAGCTGGCCATGAATATTTGGCAATGATAAGGAATTCTTAAGCTAACAAATTGAATTTAAGGAGCAGCTATGGCCATTTATTATTCCACAAAAAGCTTTAAGGGTTTTCCATGCACCCATAGGCAATGGAAGGCCGAAGGTCATTGCCGTTTTGTTCACGGATACAGCCGAGAGTTCAATTTTACTTTTGCTTGTAAGGAATTCTCTAAGGAGATGTGGGTCGTTGATTTTGGTGGGCTTAAAGAAATTAAGGCCTGGCTAGATGAAATGTTTGATCACACTTTTCTTTCAAGTGAGGATGATCCCTATCTAGACGAGTTTAGACGCCTTGATGAGCTTGGGGTTCTTAAGCTTAAGGTTCTTCCTAATTGCGGTATGGAGGGGACGGCAAAGTACGTTTATGACGTGGTTAATCCTAAGATCGCCACGATGTCAGAGGGGAGAGCTTGGATTCATAAGCTTGAAGTTCGTGAAAATGAGAAGAACTCGGCGATTTATATCCCAGAAACGCCAACTCCTGGTGACTTATAGGGGATTTCAAGTTTTTGACTCAGGTCTCTAATTCATTGAATTTACACAAAACAGACATCTTCATGACCAAATCCCTCCAGGTTAGAGGCATAATAGACGATAGGTTTAAAGCCAGTGGCTTTAAACCGCCTCGCAGAGGGCCAGGAAGCGTCAGCGCCCGGTCTTAAGTGAAACAAAAGCCAGTGGCTTTAAACCGCCTCGCAGCCGGTTTGCGTTAAAAGGTGCCAGCGGCACGTTTTAATGCACCAAGCGGAACTGATTGAACCTTAATAGAAAGGACCCATCATGCTTCAAAAAAAGACTCTCTCCTTCATAGGACTCTTCACCCTCCTAGGACTAGCAGCCTCCTGCCAACAGGCCAAACAAAACGGCGCCAACAGCTTCATGGGAGTTTTCAAGCCAAAGATTAACTTCGCCTTTGAAAGATATTACGTACGAGCACAAAAATGTGAGATTACCCAATCCCATTATGTGAAAGACTCTTCAAATAAACTTGAAGCCGTTCTCGCTAAGATTCAAGATAAGGCCTTAAAGCATGACGCCAACTGGGCAGTTGTCACTGGTTTTGGAGAAGAGGCGGTGAGTGATCATTATTTCTTTGAAGCTTATAATTGTGATGAGAAGAAATCAATAAAAGTCACTCAGTCGATTCATGAAGCCAATCAAAAAATTAAATTTGCTAAGATCAAAAATGTTAAAGATGTTCTTACCAGTAAAAGTTATCCTGAGTTTCAATCTTTAATGCGTCAGCAGTTTAAAAAATAGAATGAATCAACATTTTTAAATAAAAAAAGCGCTCATATTGAGCGCTTTTTTATTTTTATTATTTGAGTCTTATCTTAGAAAAAAATTGCTTTTGTTGATGGAGGTCCAGATTGCTGATATTGACTACCATTAGGATTAACTTCAACTCCACCATTTAACTCTTTTGATGTCTTTCCTCCTGAGTTTGGAATAACTACTGGTCCAGTGACTTCTTCCTGCTCATCCATTTCAGCTTCTTCTTTTTCTTCAATTCTTTTTTCAAGAATTTCTTCGACTGTACTCATATTATCTCTTTTCGCTTGAAGGAGAGAGTCTTCTGATTCTTCTTCAGTGATATCAGATCTTTTCTTAACACAAGTGATCTTAAGAAAGTATGAGTAAAAGTTCTTTCTTTTCTTATTTGGAATTTCATAATCTGGCTCGATTTCAAAAATATCGGCATACTCTTCAGATTGCTCAACATAGTCCATATCGATGACTTCACCTTGAGAATCACCAGTCGGCTCTGCAACTGTTCGGCTACCAGCTGGGTTATAACCAACTCCAACGATTTTCCCGACCTGCTTAGTAATATCGATTCCTTTTTCTTCATGAAGGATTCCCTTTGTCGCGTAAGCTGTTAGGGCGACAACATGATCCATTGGCCGTACAGTTCCATGAACATCTTGTAACCGATCTGACTTAGGAAAAGCTCGAACGGTTGTTGTTCCCTTTCTTACTTTATCGTAACCAAGCATCTCACAAGCTTGGTCTTCGCTTGTCATAAGGTCTTGATAATTTCCGTCAAGTCCTCCAAGCCAATCATCTTTGGTTGCACTATTACTATAATAACCTTTTTCGATTTTTTTCTGACCGCGCCCGTAGTGACCGATAACTTCATCGTAAAAGTTCTTCCAACCTTTTCGGTCACGAATTTTATGAGCAACAATCGGCTGTCCATTCATTTGCTCAAGAATATCGGCAATGGTGAAGGTTCTAGCATAATCAAAACTTTCTGATTCAGATGCTTCTTCTTCTTTTTCTGAAGCCTGCTTTTCAACAACCACCTCAGAAGAAGATTGTGATGAAGTATCATCTTTTTTATCAGCTTTATTCATTCTTATTCTTTCACCGAATTTATAGCCTTTACCACCGGCTTGGGCATATTCAGCAGAGAAAAAGATTAATAATGAGGCCAGAACAATCCAGCTTTTCATACGAGACTCCTTAGGTTAGACCTAGTGTTAAAAAATAATTCACTAGATACATTGCAATTGGGGAGCCAAAAACCTAAGCTGTTAAACTCTTGGAATTGGGCTGATTTAGTCAAGTAAAGTGTCGAAACTTTCGACAGGCGCCTGAAATAGTTAATAAAACGGGCTTTTTGAAATTCTCACTGAGAGAGGCTAACTTACGAGAATTTTAGAGCTTCAAAACTTCTAGGTCTTTCTTTCCTCTTGGCCATAATATTGCAGTATTTTCTCTAAAACTCTATGGGATCTACGAAAAGCTTAAGTGAAAGCCCAAAATAGGATTTATTCAAGTTCGTGCAACTTCATCCTAGTTAAAAGCTTAAATTTAAGTTCAGATAAACTAATAAGAGTTTCAGATTTAAGGTATTTTTGTGAAAAAACTTGTATTGATCATCTTTTGTTCATTTCTTTTTAGTCTGAGTACTGAAAGCTATTCAGCGTCTAAGAGTCGCTATGGACAGGGTAACCCTGTTGTAGGTGAAGTTGTTTCAATTAATGGCTCAGCTGATCGAATGTTTCTGGTTTCAACTCCGATGGTGAATAAAAGAAAGAGAAAGGCCTTAAGAGTCGGTTCTAAAGTTCTTTTAAAAGACCTTATTATTACTGAGAAAAATTCTCATCTTGCGGTTCAGTTTTTTGATGGGACTCGAGTTTTTCTTAATGAGTCCTCATCTATTGAACTTCGAAAATTTGAGCTTTCAAAAAACAGACTCAAAAGGAAGGTTGTTGTCTATCAGAACTGGGGAAAGGTTCGGATGAACTTAAAAGAAAATCGTGGTCTTGTAGATCTATCATTTCTTGAGACAAAGTTTTATCGTGTTGAACTTGAAAATGGTTCCAATGTCCTAAGTAATATTTATCAAATTGAAGGGCGAACAAAAAATGATGTCCTCATGCTTTCAAGATCCGCTAATGTTATGGCGAAAATGGGAAAGCATAGAGGAAAGAGAATTTTTGTAGGAACGGGAGAAGTTTTTACAGATGATCAGCTTTCAAAGACCATTAATTGGTGGGGGCTACCTAAGGTTCCTATTCATGTTCTTAAGCACTTTCAAAGAAATGCCTGGAATTTCTTACCAAGGCTTCAGGTCTTAAGAAGGCTAAAAAAGAGAAACGTCTTAGAATCTGAACTTCACCAGTTTATTAGTTTAAGACAATCAGCAATCAGAAGAACAAAGCTTCCTAACTAAGGGTAGACAAATTCTGATTGCCAAGAAGAACCTTCGTCCTTTTTAATAACCATTCGAATATTCAGTCTGTGCTTTCCATATTGAAAAAACTCATACTGATGGATCTCAATTCCGATTGCTCCCCAGTTTTCAGAGAGGGGAATGTCTTTTCCCTCAAATTCATTTAATGCTTTTTGAAATTCTTGATAAAGCTTTTGCGGTGATTCGAGAGTTTCACTTTGCTTTGAGATAAAACTTGCCAGTTGGCTCTCTCGATGACGTTTGTCAAAAAGTGCTTTGTGGGTTTCAGGGGCCATAACTTTTGCCTTACCTAAAAGGCGAACTTGCTTTTTGATTTTTGGCCAATAGAAACTGGCTTCAACTATAGGGTTCGCTTTAATGTCTTCAACCTTGGGAGAGAGGAGGTTTGTTCCAAAGCAAAAAGCCCCTTCGTACCAGCCTTTAAAAAGAAGAAACCGACTTCGGGCATGACCAGATTTATTGGTTGTGGCCAGGGCAAATGCATGGGAGTCCTGTTCTTCAGTTTTTGCCTCTAGGAGCCAGTTATTAAAGAACTCTTGGGGATTGGGGATGTGGGTGATTTTTAATAAATCTTTCATTAATTGACCTTTGTCGCTTATAATTAGGGTTAATAGTACTTTCTACTAACGGAGCTAAGATTGGCAATAGTCTTTAGAGTGGTATCTCAAGTATTTAAGGTCGAAGAATATATTGAAATTCCAAATAATGGAAAAGTTATTATAGGTCGAGATGAGAAGGCTTGTGATTTTTCAGTTGGAGATGAAAGAGTGAGCAGCTCGCATTTTGAACTTACCATGGAAGATGCCAAAATTTATGTTCAAGATCTTGGTTCAAAGAATGGCACTTTTATTAATAAAAAAAGAGTCCAATCGAATCGACTTTATCTTGGTGATATTCTTCATGCTGGAAAGTTCTTTTTTATGATCATAGGATCAGAACTGACTCTCGAAGAAAGAAAGGCCTTAACACCCACTCTTTCAAAAAAATCAGAAGTGACGATGAATTACGAAAAAGAAGAGTTTGAAATTTTGACTCTTGATCAATTTGAAGGTTCTCATTACGACGAAAACAAACTTGAAGAAGAGTTTGATTCAGAAGGGGATCTCAATGTGGAATCTGTTCATACAAGAGTCTTAAAAGTAAAAGAAATTAGAAAGGTTTAATTTCTCTATCCCATCATCTTTTTCGGAGACTGAAACCACTGAGTCCATTCAGGGGGATCATTGGTTTTAATTCTCAAGTAAATATGTGGGGACCAGTTTGGCTCTTTTGGTTCTTTATAGAGTTTCATCCCTGCTTCTCTTGGAGTCTTTGCCCCTTTTTTCGTATTACATCTCGCGCAACTTGCGACAACATTTTGCCAAGTTGTTGGACCTCCACGAGAAACGGGAAGAACGTGATCAATTGTGAGTTCATCATAACGAAAAATGTTATGGCAGTACTGACAACGGTGTTCATCTCTTAGGAAAACGTTAGTGCGATTAAATTTAATTTTTTTGCCAGCTCGATGCCTAGAATTCAGGCGAAGGATTTTGGGAAGATTGATATCAAAATTGACAGAACGAATCGTTTTGTCTTCATATTCGACAACCACTTCAGCTCGACCGGTTAAGAGTAAGACGATTGCCTTTTGCCAGGAGACAATTTTGACTGGAAAAAAAGTATTGTCCAAAAGAAGTGTTCTCAGAACTTCCTCCTCTTTCATTTTCTGAAAACAGAAGTTTCCAGACCCTATAGGGTGTCAAGAAGAGTCAGCGCTCGGTCGGTACGGAGTTGAACTCTCGAGACTAGAACCAGCAGAACTACTTAAATCGTATCATGAGTTTGTTTTTCAGGTCTACGGTGAGAGATTTAACTCTTTCTTACCGCTATTGCGGCAAAAGTGCCCAGTGGGCAGTTTTGAAGCGGAGCGGATAGATGTATGGAGGAAACGTCAGTGCCCGACAGACATCGCAATGAGCGGTAGCTCATCAAACAGCTATGAACTTCACCAATTATTCGGAACTGTTTAATTCGCTAACGCTCATTCCGTTCACTTTCCGTGCGCTAACGCTTACTCGCTCACTTGTCCGCTTGGTGCTTCAATGCTTGCCACTGGCAACCATTGCCGCAAACCGGTGAATTAGTTTGACTCTCTTATTAAGAATTTCCCAACCGTTCGAAGCAAATTCTCAAACGCTTCTTCAGACATATTCTTAGGACAAAATAGCAAATGTCGTGAATAAGGATAAATCTTAGGCTTAAATGAAAAAGGCACAACTTCAATATTTTCTTTTCCAAGAAAAGCCTTTTTCATTTTCTTTGAATCAACTAATTCATCTTTAGGTGAGACAACAATAAGCTTTGCATGGGAAAGACTCAAAAGCTGGTCAGGATCAAACTCACTCAATCCGTCATAGAGGTTTTGATAAAGTGATCTTGAAGTAAATCTTTTGTTGGCATATTCAGGACTTTGGAAGCTGACGAGAGATTTTAGAGGAAGAGCTTTAAAAAGATACTTTGGCACATAGGAATGTTTTGGAATAAAAAAAGCTGGTGAAAGATAGATGCTTTTTTTGAAGTTCAAGTGTTGCTTTGATTGGGCCAATGAAAGAAGTAAGCTTCCAAGAGAGAAACCAATGGGGATAACTTCATGGCCTTGGTTTTGAATCTCTGATATTCGGTTTTTAAGATCATGAAGTCTTTTGCTTAGTTCAAGGTCTTCTCGATATTCATAAATTGAAAAATCTGTTTCAATATCTTTTTGAAATAAACTTTCTTGCAAGAACTTAGCAAGAAGCGAAAACGACTCAGGGTTTTGATTCAGCCCTGGTATAAAAAAAAGATGAATTTTTGCTTTGTTCACTAATGTAGGAAAGTCTCTGGTGTTCTTAAAAAGAAAAGAGGAACTTCGACCCAAAACTTTTCGTTGAGAATTTCTTTATCTGTGAGAGGGTCTATTTCATAGGTACTAAAAAGATAGCGACCTCTCATATTCCCCGTAGGAGTTTTGATATGACAGAAGCTGGTATACTCAAATTCTTCACCTGGTTCGAAGATAGGAGTTTTTCCGATGACTCCAACACCCTCGACTTCTTTAGCGTGGCCATTTCCATTTCGGATGTTCCACTGTCTTCGAAGGAGCTTACAGGTTTGGTTTGAATTATTTTTTATCTCGATATGATAGGCGTAAAAATAGAAGTTCTTCTCAGGTATGCTTCTTTCCGGAACGTAATAAGGCCTTGCCTTAATTTCGATATGGCCATCGAAAAAAAAGTGGTGGGATTCATAAATGTGATCAATGTTTTCAACATGCTCTGACATAAACCTACTCGTACAAACAGCTTTAAATGACTCGTCCCAGTAAAACTAAATCTTTTCACTCCAATTTGTAAAGTTTGGGGCCAAAAAAGCCCTAAACGAATAGAAGAGAATAAGATGACTTTTGCAACTACTTGAATTTGCTTTCTCAAAAATGACAATTTCTAGCAGATTAAGTTGCCGGTCCGCGTTATGCGTTTTTTTTTGATACAATCTTTTAGAATTGAGGACAGGGTTTGTTCTCACAGCGACGATCACGGAGGATCATTCATATGAAGCTGAAAAGTCTTATACAACTCGCGACACTTTTTTTATTAAGTTTCTTTTTCCTCTCTACTGCTCAATCAAATGAAAGCAGTGCCAACGAATTTAATAATGCTGAAAATGAAAAGATGCAGTCTCATCTAAGATGGCTTGAAATTGAAGATCGAGTTTCAACTATTGCCGCTAATCTCGTAAGAGAGAAAGCTGTTTGGAAAGATCAAGTGATCAATCGTGGACTTGCTTCAGTTGATGATAGAGAAGTTGAAAATTTGAAATTCTGGAAGAGTATTGAATCAAATAATAATGAAGATCCTCTCTATTGGTTAGAGCAAGTGGATTCATTAGAATAAGACTCGATTCGTCATCAGTTTTTTTACTTGGTGTTATGCAATAAACACTTTCTTTAAACTCCAACATTCAATTTAATAAGAAAAGATATTAGGTCAGCCTAATGTCTGCCATAAGTTTTATTCTAAGATTGCTGGCCAAGCCTTTTGAAATTACGTTATTTTACTTTCATCAATCACCAATCATTTAGGAAATAAGATTATATGTGTGGAGTAATAGGTATTATTGGCCCTACTCGCAATCAAGCTTGGCTCAAAGAGACTCCAAGTGCTGCTCTCGAAGTCTATCGAGGATTACTAACATTACAACATAGAGGACAGGATGCTGCTGGTATCTTAAGTTTTGATGATTATCAAAACCGTTTTCAACAAGTAAAAGATCTTGGACTTGTGGCAAGTGTTTTTAATGAAAACAATCTTGGAGGACTTAAAGGTCCTATGGCCATCGGACATACCCGTTATGCCACTGTTGGGAGCGACGGAGCTGAAGATCTTCAGCCTATGGTGGCCCCAGTTCCTTACGGAATAGGGATGGTTCACAATGGCAACATTGTGAATTATTTCGATCTGGCCTCTAAGCTTAAGGCAAAAAATAAAGTCCAACTTCTCTCATATAATGATCTTGAAGTAATTCTTCAAATCTGGACTCAAAGTCTTATGGAGTCATGGATTGAGAAGAACACAAATTTTAATTTTGCTGAGGCTTTGAAAGCAAGCACTGTCCTTGTTAATGAAATAGAAGGAGCCTACGCTCTTGTGGGAATGGTTGCTGGTGTTGGGCTTTTTGGTTTAAGAGATCCCCACGGTATTAGACCTCTGGTTCTCGGTCGAAAACAACTCGAAGATAAAACCTATGCCTATTGTCTTTGTTCAGAAACTCTTAGTCTTAACTTTCTTGGTTATGAATATGTCAGAGACATTGAACCGGGGGAACTTATCTTTATTGATCGTGAAGGAAAGATCCATTGCGAGGTGATTAAAAAAGAAGATAATCTTAGGGCCGCTTGTATGTTTGAGTGGATTTATTTTTCAGGGGCCGAAAGCTCAATCGAAAAAAAATCAGTATACTCGGCAAGATTAAGATTAGGGCAGGTTCTCGCTCGTAAAGTTCAAACTCTTATGGATGATGGAAACATTAACCCTGATTTTGTTTGTCCGGTTCCAGACACTTCAAGAACTGCTGCAATTGCTCTAGCGGAAAGCCTTAATATCCCTTATCGAGAAGGGTTGATTAAGAACCGTTATATTCAAAGGTCTTTTATTCTCAATAAACAACAGGCAAGAGAAAAGGCGGTTGAGCTTAAACTCTCTCCTGTTCGAAGTGAGATTGAAGGAAAAAATATTCTTCTTATTGATGACAGTGTTGTCAGAGGGACGACATCGAAAAAGATTATCTCTCTTCTTAAGCGTTACGGAGCTAAAAGAGTCACACTTGGCATTACGTGCCCTCCCTTAAGATATGGATGTTTTTATGGAATTGATTTTCCAAAAGCCGAGACTCTTATTGCTTCTAATAAGACTGTGGATCAGATCGCTCAGTATGTAGGGGCAGATGAAGTTGTTTATCTTGATGAGGCCGATGTGAAAGAGGCCATTGGTATTTCTGATCTTTGTATGGCCTGTGTGAACTCAAAATATCCAACCTCGACAGGGCATATAGAAGAGTTTTCAACTAAGCGAGATGCTCTACGATGATATCAGACAAAAAATTAATTTATAGAGGTAGTGTTAAGGACATTTATCAATATAATGAACATCTTTTGTTTGATTTCAGCGACCGTTATTCCATTTTTGACTGGGGGGAAATGCCCGATCTTATTGATGGAAAGGGAGCGGCACTGAAATCAATGGGGGAGTGTTTCTTTTACTATCTTGAGAGTGAAAAAAGTTGGAAAAAACTTGAGAACTTTACTGAACTCATCGAATTTCTTAAAAATAATCCAGAAGCAAAGCCTCTTTATTCTTCCCTCAGAGAGAGGGGTCTCAAAACTCATTGGGTAGGTGATTCAAAGCTATTCAAGGATCATTCAAGTTCACTTGAAGTCAAAAAAGTTAATGTTCTAAGTCCTAAAAGAAATGATTCAGGATACGATTATTCAGAGTATAAAAATGATCAACTTGTGGACTGTCTTGTTCCTTTGGAAGTTCTTTTTCGTTTTGGAGTTCCTAAAGGGAGCTCCTTTTTAAGGCGAGCAAAGGACCTTGAGTATTGTCATGAACTCGGGCTCTCTGGACAAAAGATTGAAGAAGGAACGAGGTTTCAAAGCCCCATCATAGAGTTCTCGACAAAGTTAGAACCTCTTGACCGAGTTCTCCAATACGAAGAAGCTAAAGATATTTCAGGACTCAATGATTCGGAGTTTGCTGAACTTTGCACTTTAACGAAGCTTATTGCTTTTAATCTGAAACATTTGTTTTCAAAAATGGAGATTGAACTTTGGGATGGAAAGTTTGAGTTTTCTTTTATTAAAAAAGCTGATGGAACACGAGGGTTTCAGTTAGTTGATAGTATTGGGCCAGATGAGCTTCGTTTGATGTTTCAAAACATTCCTCTTTCTAAAGAAGTTCTAAGACAGGCCTATAAAAAATCAAACTGGTATTCATGTTTTAATGAGCAAAAAGAAAAGCTTGCTTCAAAAAATATTAAAGATTGGCAGAAGGAGTTTCATAATCTTGGTTTAGAGGGACCTCATAAGCTTGATTCAGAGTTTATCAAGCTTATCTCTGAAATGTATCAATACCTATCACAAGGTATTCAAGGAATCGTTTTTGATAATTTAACGGAACATCAAGATATCGCTCTTGTCGCAAAGACGATTGAAAAGAATTTAAGGGATTTTGATGAGTGAAAAGATCTTAATTTTAGGAGCAGGTGGGCGAGAGCATGCTATGGCCCATAAACTCTCAACAGAGGGAGTTGGCCATGAGGTCATTGTTGCCCCAGGAAACCCTGGAATTGAAAAAATAAGCTCTGTGAAATGTCACAAGCTCAACGTGAGTCATCATGAAGAAGTGATAAAGTTTTCAAAAGAAAAGCAATTTGACCTCATTATCGTGGGGCCAGAAGCTCCACTTGCAGCTGGACTTGGAGATGAACTTCGAAATGAAGGGTTTCTTGTTGTTGGTCCAGGAAAAATTGGGGCAAAACTTGAAAGTTCCAAAGCCTTTAGTAAGGACTTTATGTACCGACATGGAATCCCAACCGCTCAATATGGAAGCTACACTGAAATAGAGAAGGCCTTAAGCGACGTAAAGACGGAGAAGTTCGGAACGAATCCTGTGATAAAAGCTTCAGGGCTTGCGGCTGGGAAAGGTGTTTTTGTCTGTAAAGACTTAGATGAGGCGAAAACAAGTGTTGAAAGGCTTATGGGTGAAGAAAGCTTTTCGATCAAGAGTCCAGAAATCGTTATCGAAGAACAGCTGTTTGGAAATGAGCTTTCTGTTTTTGCTCTTGTTGATGAAAGTGGTTACAAAATAATCGGTCATGGAGAAGATTATAAAAGGCTTGAGGATAATGACTTAGGCCCAAATACTGGCGGCATGGGAGCTGTCTTTCGCAAGGGAATCATCTCCCAAGAACTTTTACAGAAGATCCAATCAGA
>JBMYPC010000087.1:0-13259 GCA_049599895.1 Bacteriovoracaceae bacterium
TTAGAAATCGATACTTTTGTCTATATAAGTAGCGCTTCAAGTTAAAGTTTAGCAATTCGCAATTTTGGGGAATCTTGTCGGGAAAAAGATTTAGACCAATATAATGGAAAGAATGTGATTGAGTTGTTAGTGGTTCACTGAAACTTGCATTATAGATGATAGATTGAAAGAGTGTTTGACTACAAACGCGAGAGCGTCTTTTTATTTCTGGGTACAGCTTTAGAACATTGTTAAGTTTTATTAGGTCATTTTCCTTTAGTTTTTTTGGAAAAACAAAAAAAACTTTGTAAAAATCTTTTACTCCAATGGCCATGATGGCCGTATCAATTAAAATAATAGAAAATGAATCTAGTAGAGGATTAAAAATTTCAATATTAATTTCTTTAAAAGTTTTTTGATCATAATGATCTATTTTGATATTTTGTTTGGAGGTTTGGGGAGGGAGGAGCACTTGATTTAATAGTTTGTTTGATTGATTAATAATCTCAATCTTTGATAAATTAAAAAACTCCATAATATTAACTTTAAAATACTGATTTAGATGAGTCTCTAGTTTTTTTAAAAAACGCAAATCTTTAAAATGTTTGATACTTATATGGGATTTGCTAATAAAGTTTGGAATTTCGTAATCACATCTTAATTCATCGGTTGTTGCTCTTGAAATTGGCGCAATAGCTTGCTTACTAAAAAGTAGTTTCCAATTAGCTGAAGGGTGCCAATGATCAGAGAAGTTTTCGATATACTTGAATGCTGCTAAATTTGACTTTTCTAGTATCGTTAAAGAAGAGCTTGAAAAAGGAAGAAATGGAAATAACTTATTTAACAATCGTAATTTCTTAAGTTTACAATGTAATTTTTTGTTTTCGATGCCTCCACTCTTGACTATCAGAAGACCTTCTAAATCGCTAACACCTGGAATGATAGACTTTGGATCTCTTGTTAAATAGAGTGCGACGCATACCTGTGTTTTTTGAAGATACAAGCAGGAAAGCTTGGTAGTGATGCCATAAACGAGTGACAAGAAAAATCGTGTGGAGATATTCTTGCTAAGTAAATATCCAAACTTCTTAAGCATAACAAGATTTTATCATAGATTATAATACGAGGCTTAAATTATAATATATCTGTTAATCTTTATTATGGATCAAAAGGCAGGAAGTTCACTGCTTAAGACTTCAGGATTGAGGGCCCTTTTTCTCTCAGAGATATAAGCATCGATATGTTTTAAGAAAAACTCTCTAAGTTCATCGTATTTTTTTATCTCTGTAAAAATTAAAAGGACATAGTTTTCCTTTATTGACGGCTTTATCTTAAGCTCTTTATTTGCCAATTTAAGCTTAGCCTTATTGAAGTTAAGTTTTAAAAACTCCTCTATGAGCATTGCCGCAATATGATTTTCAGTGTCACCGGAGTAGATTTCAATAGCGGTGTAGTCATTTTGAATTTCAGTAAATAGTGGAGTGAAATATTTTACAAAATCTTCTAGCTTAGTAGATGCTTTGGATTCAACAAACATGGAGTTTTTATTTTTCAGCTTTAAAATGATGACATTGTTGTTTCTTATGGCCAATCTAAATGGGTCAACTTTAGTAACTTTATCTTCTGCAAGAAGTGTAAAACTTATTAAATAGATAAAAACGAAAAACGGCATATCCTCCATTTTAACTATAGTAATATAAAACTTCTAGTAATATAATTGCTTACTATGAATTTAATCGTGACTTTCTCAATAACCTTGCTTTTTTCCTGTAGCCTGTCTTTAAACGTCTTTGGAAAGGAGGATAAACCTAATAAAGAGATAAAAAAATCTCCTACAAACAAATACCTGTATTTTAACTCTGGAGCTATCGGGATAAAAGAAGATTATTTTGCTTCCGTAACGGAAACCAGTGCAATCACTTATGCGGGAGTAGGTTTTAATCATGTTTTTCATCAGAGCAAGAAGAACTTATTGTCGTATGGTTTTTCAATTACATATAGTGGGGATTCAGAAGGATTTTCAACAGGGATGTCTTATTACTCCAGGGTCTTTTGGCACAGAGTAATGGGCGGAAGGTGGGCGTCAAAGCTCGGTGCGTTTTACAGACAATTACCTCTTGTTTCAATTGGGTCTGGAGTAAAAAAATCCTCGAGTTTTGATTTATTTGGTCCTGAGTTTGGTCTAACTTATTTTGTAGTAATGAAGGGAAAATTTTTTCCGATATCGTTAAGTGTTGCGCACGGCGTGATCAGCACGAGAGAGTATGAAGTAGGTGGTAATGTTGAAGATCTTAAAGGAGTTTCCTTAAAATTGTCGACTCAAGTAAAGCTCAGAAAAGAATGGTCAATAAATTTCGCTTTAGAAAATGTAATGCTTACAGCTGGTGATGATATCTCTGTTAAGGGAACCGTAGTTAATCTAGGTTTTGGTCATCATTTCTAGAGACGAAAAAAGAGTCGGTTCAATAAATCATGGTCACTAGCTTTGATATATTAATTGTTGCTGGGTTTGGTAGAGAGGGCCTTCTTCTCAACTGTCTTGCAAGTATCAAATTAATTCCAAACGAAATTGTATTAAAGAATATTTTTATTCTCTTCAATGGAAGAAGTGCAAATGAAGAAATTAGATTGAGATTTCCTTCTCTTCCTATAAAGACCTTAGAGACTCACGTATTGCAGTCTCCTGGATCAACTAGAAACAAACTAATACAGGCCAGTACCTCTGAGTTTCTTCTTTTTTTAGATGACGACGTTATATTAAAAGAAGACTATTTCTTAAAAGTAAGCAACTTTCTTTCCTATGATTTAATTGGAGGTGTAGATGGCCTTTATGATGAAAAAGATGAAAAACAAGTAATTTTAGCAAGGCTAATGAGCTCTCCTTTGATAACTGGCCCTACTTACTTAAGACATTACTACTCTGAAAATCTTATTGAAGGTCCAAATGAAACAATATTAACTCTTTGCAATCTTTGGGTAAGGAGAAGCTTAATTATTAGCAAAGGTATTCTTTTTAATGAGAACCTTCTTCGTTGTGAAGAGAATCCCTGGCTTATTGAGCTGAAAGAGTCAGGAGCAAGGTCTATATATCTTGGATCTTTACAGGTCGGGCATTATAGAAGAGTTAAATTTTGGGAACTATTAAGAACTCAGCTCAAATCAGGGTATTATCGGGGACAAACTTTAAAGAAAAATTTCTCCCGAATGCATTACTTTTTTTTACTCCCATTAATTACTCCCCTTATATTTCTTGCAACAGTCATTTTATATCCTTGGCTTGCATTTGCGGCTATTATTCTCCATGCTCTGGTTATGACAGTTTTAATGAAGGGATGGAAAAACTGGATGTTTTTTTATTCGAGAGTTCTTTGTTTTCATCTTGGATTTTCCTTTGGTCTTCTTTGGGGTATATTGGTATTTAGTGGAACAAAAACAACTCAAGATTAATATTTATGGTTTTCTCGTTGAGCTTTTTTTAGATGAAAGATTAATTGAGGTATGCGAAAAATTAGAAAATGATTTTTCGTTTTTTATTGATAATGATTTTAAAATTGATAAAAAAATGAAAATTCATGCCTCAAAGGTGAGTTCCTTAGATCTCATTCCAGATGGCCTAATTGCAAGCAAACAAACAAAAAACTCAATCATTTATGACTCTGGTAACTTAAGATATCAAGATTTTTATGGACTAGCTCATGGCCTTTTAAACTACAGTGATGAAACGCTTCTTGTTCAAAGTCTAGGTACTGAGACTCTATATGAAGTCCTATATTTAGCGATTCTTTCTAGATCGGGAAAATATCTTGATACTTTGGGTTTTCATAAAATTCATGCTTGCGCAGTTTCAAAGAATAATAAGAATATTATCTTAATGCTTCCATCAAAGGGTGGTAAAACTAGTACATTTCTAAAACTTCTAGAAGATCCAGAGGTCTGTATAATCTCTGATGACACACCCTTGATTTCTCCCAGAGGGGAACTTCTTCCTTTTCCTTTGCGTGTTGGTGTTGAAGATAAGGAAGATCTTTACGTGTTTTCTGCAGATGATATTTATGAGTTTCAAAGGAGAAATTATTCTAAAAAATATTTACTGTCGTTAAAAAGCTTTCCTAATGAAATTAAAGTCGCTGAAAAAAATATACTTGTTATAGGAGTAAGAACAAGACTCGAGAAACCTTCTTTAAGGAAAGTTTCAGGGCTTTATATGTTTTTCAAGATGATTGAACACATGGTTATCGGAAATGGTCTGCCAATGATTGTTGAGTATTTTTTAAGAGCTAAGCTTAAAGACAACTTTACTAATCTTAAAATTCTAGTTTCAAGAAGTTTAAGATGCACAAAGCTTATTTTGAATGCAAAAAGATACGAAATTTATCTTTCTAAGGATATTGAGAAAAACGCAAAATTAGTTAAAAGTTTATTGTAGTTCAATGAATGCCTTTAGTGAGAGATTTGACTTTTGATCTTTTTAAGAGTCTTTTTTTCTTTTTGATTCAGATCTTTAAACTTCTCTAACTGTGAAATTTCCTTCACCGCCATTGGCCGTAAATTCATACTGGCGTAAATCCCTGCGAGATTCAGTCTGAAAAAATGAGCTCGAGGATTTGACTTTAGTCCTGCTTTGTAAAATTTAATTTCATGCCTGTAAGACTTTGAATAGTTAATTGATAGAGTGGAGAATGAAAAGAATATTAAGACATAAAAAAGTAACTTTAAATAATCTTTTTGTAGCCTTTTTTCAACAAGAGAAACTAATAAAATTAATACGGGGACGAGACTTAGGTAAGCATGCTGATCACTCACTGGAGTTTGAAGCATAAATGGAGCTTTTATTATTCCCAAAACCGGCGCAACTAAGATGAAATATGCATAAATATAGACTCTGAGATTGGGAGGAGCCGTTTTCCAGATGAAAAATAGAATAAGCATCATGATTAAAACGAATGCTAGGTTTTTTGTAATTGGTCCTTTTGGGTAAATGGGGGCAAGTCCCAAAGGTATTATGCTTTTGAAAAAATAAAATGTCATAGACTGCATCAGGGTTTGAGTCTTATCTTCCAGGATGTTTTTATTTCCATAAAGTCTTTGAGTTTCAATAGCGCTTGTTCTTTGCTCACTAATTTTGAAAAACTTTCCCCTAACCTTTATTCCAATGATGAAAAGAAAACAAAAAACAAGGCACATTTTATCTTTAGAGGATTTTTTCTTTGTAAGACCAGGACTTTTTTTTATAAACAAGAGCAAGATAGGAAGAAGGATGAAAGAATATTTAAAATTTAATGAAATCCAAAAGTTTAAAACAGCGATAAGGGCGAAGATCGTTTTATACTTAAAGTGGTCCGATTGATATAGTTTTATAACAGCAATTACTGCGATGAGGGTGAAAAATGCTGATAGTATTGTTTTACTCTGAATCATAAGAGCAACAGGATAAACATTCAGCGGGTGAATGAGGTAAAGAGAGGCAATAAGTAAGGATTTTTTTAGCCCCAGTAAATTAAAAATATATATTAATAGCAAAGAGTTAGACAGATGGAGAATTGAATTAAAAAGATGAAAAGCATACGAGGGGTTATTAAAACTAATATTAACTTTGTCCCAATAAAATTGGCTTAAAGGCCATTCGTATTTATTAAAATACTGAAAAAAGTTAATATCTATTTGCTCGGATTTAAATATATAAAAATAATCATCCCATATGGGACCACTTTTTAATAATGTGGATGCATAATAAAAAAATATAAGTCCAGAGAGAATAAAAAAAATAGGGTCTATAAATTGATATACTTTTAATTTTTTCACTAATGACATGCTTGGCTGAACATGTTACCACTCACTTGGTCGCAATGTAGGACTAAGGGGCCACCGTAAATTCCAGTTCTAAAAAAAATCATTGAAGAATTAGAAACAGCACTTATATCCCAATTGTTGGCATTAATATTGGTAAGACTTCTTGCATCAGAGAACATATAACTCATATCTGTTACATTACTTGTATTGAAACCAGAAAGATCTAATGAGCTTATGTACTCTCTTCCGCGAAACATGGCGGCCATATTTGTAACATTTGAAGTATCAAAGCTGCTAAGGTCAATAGTACCTGTTTGAGCATCAGAATCATACCCCCACATTTCAAACATGCCTGACATATTAGTTACATTAGAGGTATCAAAGTTTGAAAGGTCTAAAGCTGCCGAGCTTCCTCTAAAGTCGTTAAACATGTTGGACATATCTGTAACATTTGAAGTATCAAAGCTACTTAAGTCAAGGGTGAAGCTTCGAGGAATTCTCCTAAACATGCTTTCCATCTTTGTCACATTTGAGGTGTCAAAATTACTTAGATTTAGCGCTGTAGGCCTGGTTTCAGTGAATATAAAGCCCATGTCTGTCACATTTGAGGTGTCAATCTCCGTTAGATCGATACTTGTAAGCTTAGTGTTTGATGAGAGCATATGTCTCATATTTGTCACACTCTCAGTATGGTTGATTTTAGCCGATCTAAGTTCTGCTCCACTGAATGCTCCTTCCAGATTAAGCCACCCCACTTCTCCTAGATTATCAACATAGTGAAGATAATTTTTTCCGGCTCCAGAAGTTATAAAGTTCCAAGCTTCACAAGTGCCAGTTATTCTCATCGTTACATATTGTACTCCTGTTAAGCTGTAGGTATGAGTTTTGTCAGGGTCATCATGAGATGTGATTTCTGAAATAGTTCCATCTCCCCAGTCTATATAAAAGTCATAGTTGTAGCCGCTCACCAGTGGTAAAGTCACGGTCCAGCCGTTATTTACGTACCATCTAGTGGTAAAAAACTCTTCGCTTACACCACTACAAGGTTGGCCAAGAAATGAACCAAATCCATTCATTCCCAGGGCCGAGCAGGTTAGAGTTGCCGTGGTGGCTGTAAAAATGTTATAAGAGGATGTCAAGTTAGGTGTTGGCTTTTCTTCTATAGGTCCGAAATTAATATCTACGGTACCCATCCCTCTAAAAGTATTGTCCATATTTTCCACTTTTGAGAGATTCAAGTTTGAAATGTCTAAACTCGTTAGAGATGACATATTATAAAATAGACCTGCAAGAAATATCGCATCTTCTGTGTTTAAACATGTTGTATCAAAAGTCGTTAAAGAAGATACATCTTTAAACATATTGCTCATATCATAAACACGACTTGTGTCTAGTCCACATATGTCTAGAGAGGTGATTGAGCTAGCTCCTTCAAACATGCTTGCTGTATTTATTACATTAGAGATGCTCCCTGAGACATTGAAAGACTCTAGATTTGTTGCTCCATGAAATGCACCCTTTAGGTTGTTCCAACCAAGATCACCAAACTCTTCAACAGAGATAAGTTTAGCTTTATCTCCTGTGTTGTTTTGATACCAGGCCTCAGCGCTACCTATAATTGTAACTTGATAATCTCCTGCAGTGGCATATGTATGTGTTTTGTTAGAAGAACTCGCAGAGGTGATAGTACTAGATGAACCATCTCCCCAATCAACTGTGATATTATATGAATAACCACTTCTTAAGGGCAGGGTGATCGTTTCGTTTGAAGTTGTAGTCCTCCATGTCGAAACAAATTTGTTAGTGGTAGCGGCCGTCGTCCCTTGGTTTGCTTGACTTACCCGTTCTGTTTGAAAACAAGAGACAAAGAGAAGTTGTAAAGTAAATGCCTTCAGTAAACGTGCAACATTGTTCATGATATTACCCTTGTTATTTACCATTGTAGCTTCTTGTTCGGTGACAAGGCATTTTAGGTTTAAGGGTTATTAAAACTTTAATGTGATTTCAAAGGTTTAGGGAGAGTTTTTTTTGATAAATGACTTATGCTAATTTTGACAAAAAACCTTACTATATGCGTATTTTTGCCAATATTTCTGGTCAGTGGTTGAAAAAAGTGGAGTTCTGAACTCTTGTGTGGATTTCATCTTTATGAATGCTCATACTTTAGCCTCCGTGCTTATTTTCATAAAAAAATTTTTACAATTATTTAGGCCATTAAAATAAAAAGGCACTTTCCTTTTTTCTATTTTTTGGGGATCTAGTTGATTAATACATTCGATAATATTACCGGTTAGTGAGTCAGTAAGGCCAAGAGTTCTCATATAGGGTATCTTTTTTGCGAATAGGGCACGAAGACCTTGTTCTCGATCATAAGGTCTTGGGATGAAAATAGTTTTTTTCTCTAATTCAAGTAATTCGGAAAAAGAGTTGTAACCGCACATTGAGATGACGATAGATGCACAGCTCATCTCTTCTTTCATTTTTGTTGTTGATCTTATAAAAGATACATTTTTGAGATCTTGATAGTTGTGAACATTGGAAAATTCTCCGGTTATCACTTTTATATTTTTATGGGGGAAAGAATTCGCTACAAAAAAAATAGTTTTTTCATAAAGACCAAAGTCACGCCCTCCTCCGAAGGTAAAAAGAATATCATAGGATTGAGGGCCTTGCTTAACAGGAGTTGAAGAAAAGTAACCCGTATATATTAGTTTATTATCTATGTTTTTGAAATCAAAAGGGAAAAGGTTTTTATCTCCATGTATAAGAATATAATCAAAAAGTGAGAGATAAAGAGATATTTTGCTTTTTTTGTTTTGTGTAAGTTCTTGACCCAAGAGGTCTCTCATTGAGGAGATGATCTTTGCATCTGGAGAGTACTTTTTAACCGTTTCTATGGCAGATAAAAATTCATCACTCAACATATGACGTCCAAAAGGAAAAAACTCAAGACACAAAATACTAGGTTTTATATTTGTGATAATTTCTTTTATTTTATCAATACGATTCTGTTTGAGTTCCTCCGTGTAATTGATAAGATTATAGTTATTCGAAACTTGAACTTCATCTAAGTGAATCAGTTCACCAAATTTTTCTAATTTACTTCTTTCCACAAGGGAAGGCCTCCCTCCTGAGATAATAGTAATGTTAAAGTTTAAAGGCTTTATTGAATGAAGTAACTTTTCTAATCTAGAAGTATGACCATAGGATTCATGATGGTGATAAAAGAAGAGTATCTTAGTTTTCATAAGTGAAAACCTCATCGTATAGTCGACTATCAAGTTTCAAATGACTTGTAATGATGATTATTTTCTCTTTTCTTAGTTTTTCTAAAATTTGAATGATAGATTTATGATAGCTATCTTGTAAAAAGGTGAAGGGTTCATCTAGCAGAATAAGATTGTGAGTTGAACATAAGGCTCTTGCCAAGGCCACTAGCTTTTTTTCTCCAGTTGAAAGCTCTTCCCCGTAGAGCTCAATTTGTGGACATTTTTTTTCTATTTTTAAAATATCCAGTTCTTGATAGACATATTCATAGATTTTTTTATCAAAAGAGCTATTCATCTCAATATTTTCTTGAATCCTACCTGGAATAAGCAATGGCTCTTGAGAAAGATAAGAAAATGCAGGCTGATAATGGTCTTGAAAATTTGGATCTCCGTTAAAAACTAGATTTCCAAAGCTCGGAGTAAACAAAGTCGTCAAAAGTTTTAAGAGAGTCGATTTTCCTGCACCATTCCCCCCATGAATAAGAAAAACGCCGTTATGTTTAATATTGAAACTAAACTTTTTTGTAACAGAGTTTTCATTATAAAAATAGCCGAGCTTATGAGCCTCAATCTTTTGAATCTCCATAGACTCTAACCCTAGTTTTTGAGAGATACTCTGTTTATATTCATTAACTTCCCTTAAGTAAGGCTTGGTAAACATAATTGTATTCAAAGAGGTAAAGACTTTGGCCAAGTGGGGGACAAGCCTTATTGATATGACACCGATAAGGGAGAGTTTGAGAAAACTTATGGTTTCGTTGCCGTTATCCTTTAGTGTAAAAAATGCAATTATAAAAAGGACAAAAGTTCCGATAATTTCAAATGTCGGTTTAGAATTTAAATTTATAATTTTTTTCTTCCTGTTTACTTCAGCGAGACTCATATAAGAGCTATTGAAATCATTTCGAAGCGTTTCTTTGTATTTGAATGCTTCAATCTCTACGAGGTTTTCTTTTAAGATTGTAACCAGTCTCATGATCTTTCTTTTGAGCTGTAGTCTTATGCTACCGATTCTTAAATGAATTTTTTTAAAGAAAGTAGTATATAAAATTAATAGTAATAGAAGTACAGCAAGAATGAAGATAAAAGCCGGAATAGAGTAATATGCAGTTAGTGTAAGAATACCTAATGCTAAAGTTAAATGTTGAAAGAATACGAAAAAGTTCGTCAAAATATTAACGGATAACTTTTCTGAATCTTCAATGAGACGATTTATTTTAATTTTTTCAAGTTTTTCGGCATTATTGAGACCCATACTCAAAAAGTTAGAATATAGTTTTTTCCCAAGGTCACTTTGAAATCCACTTACAAGTCGCACTAAAAGCTGGTTTGATAAGATTGATAGAAAAAATTTTAAGCTTAGTAGCGTGAAGATTAAACTAAGAACATCTATTTGTGATAAAGTGTTAAGCTTTGTTAACCATGGCCATTTCGTATCGAAAAGAAAAGATTCAGAGCTTGGTGTTGTAACTATTTTTTTTAATAAAGCTTCGAGGCTTCCTAAGCTTGATACCTCTAGCACTGTAATTAGAAGGGCTATACAAAAATAGAGAAGAGAAAGTCTTTTTTCCTTTTTTTCTAGTAGATTCCAAATATCATTGAATTTTATTTGCATTACTTTTAGTTTTCTCTTTTCTAAGTTTGAACACAATTATAAAACTTATTTAGTCGTACAGTAAAAAAAAATATTGACGAGTTAATTACTCCGGTATAGCGAGAGAAAATGCATAAGAAGAAAATACTTTTTGTTACTCATGAATTCCCCCCTGATTGTGGTGGGGTTGGTGTCTCTGCAGAGCGTATCAGTGGCTTTCTATCAACAAACTACGATTTAACACTTTTTCATTTGTTACAGGCCAAGGGCAAACAGTTTAAGACAAAAAGCGTAGAATATAAATCTTCACCTCATCGATATGTGAAATGTGAGCTAATAAGACTCTTCGATGAAAGAGAGTCACGGGCATCCAGAGAGAAATATAACTATCAAAAAGATTGCTTAGAGCTTGAATCTTATCGATTGTTAGAAAATGAAATATTTGAGGGCGACTATGACCTAATTATATCTTTTTATATTCTCCATTATGGAATGCAACTTACCCTACTATCTAAAAAGTATAATATTCCCATTGTTCAGTGCATTCGAGGTAATGATGTTGGCAAATCAGTTTTTCAAGGTGAAAATTTTGGGAAGTTGCAGTTCATCTTAAAATCGGCAACGGCAGTTACTTCTGTGTCTGATGATTTAAAAAAAGTTGCACAAGTTATCGCCCCAAAAGTTCGTATTGAGTCTTTTTTAAATTCGATTGATCCAAGTAAGTGTGCGAGTCAATCACAAAAAGAAAACACCTTTACAATCGCTAGTGCTGGAAAATTTAAATTCAAAAAAGGAATCTCATTTTTATTAGAAGCAGTTGCTGGGCTAGATTTTGATTACAAGTTAAAACTTATAGGCGACTTTAATAAAGATTATGAAAAAGAGATTTTTTATAAACAATTAGAAATCTTTGGTCTTAATGAATCTAAAGTAGAGTTAACAGGTAACTTAAAAAGATCTGAAGTTTGGGATGAAATTCACTCTTCTCATGTTTTTGTTCAGCCTAGCCTCTTTTCGGAGGGTTGTCCAAATACATTGCTTGAAGCAATTTGTTTAAAAGTTCCGATCATTGCCAGTGATGTAGGGGCTATACCACAGATAATCACTCATGAAGAGAATGGGTTTTTAGTAGGAGCTGGGAATTTTCTTGCAATTAAAGAATCAATTGAAAAGCTATATCATAGATCTTCTCTGGGGCTTGAGTTTTCACAGGAAGCTTTAAGGAGACTTGACATTAACTCGCAAGATATAGAAAAAGAAAGATGGCTTTCCTTAATAGCCGAGCTTTTAAGTTAAAACATCTGGGCATAGTTGAGGTTCTCTGTTTTTGACATTCTTTGTAAAAAGAGAGCGTTTGTTCATATCAATCTTATTAGCTTCTTTGAACAGGGTTGATGCTTTGTCTTTGTTTCCAAGAAAAAATTCACTCGCGCCTAAATTATTCATAGCACTTGCATGATCATTTTTGAGTTCTAAAACTTTTCCAAAGTGTTTCTTAGCGCTCACATAGTCATTTTCCATAAAAGACCGCATGCCTTTAACAAACTCTTTTTGGTAAGGTGTTAAAACTGTAAAATGCCTTCCAAAGCAAGTACAAAATTTGGCTGCACAGGGGTAGGCTTTATCATTCAGTACATCTGATGGAGAATTGTTAATATCACCAATTTTTGTATTTTCTGCTGTTGGCAAAGTGTCATCCTGATGGGTTTTTTTGTTTATAATATAGCTTTCATAGGGAAGTTCCCCACAGCGAGTGATGGTTCCTTCATTGTGGACTCTTACGCATGTTGAGCCTGCTTTGCAATTTACGCCAAAGTAATTTAATGGAATTCTTCGAGTGGCCCTAGGAACCATTGAGAAAACCTTTCTTTCTTCATGGGTGAAAGCAAAGGGATATACACTTCCGTTGTAAAGACCTCTAAATGGTTTTGGGGTTAAGGTTATCCCAGACCTCTTAAATTCTTCAAAGTATTTATAATAGTCATTAACTCTTTCAGGAGTAATGACAAAAACTGCTTCAGTATTAAATCCTTTCCCCTTGAGGAAGTTGTAGTTTTCAATAAACAACTTCTTTCGAACTTCTTCTTCAGAATCTTTTGGGTGAAAAGTTGCGATAATTTTTGGCACTGACTCAGCTTTTATATATTGTGCAAATTCATGAATTTTACTTTTAACACTAAGGTTTGTATTTATTTCAAGTTGATGTTTTTTTGTGATTGTTTTTGCAAGCTCAATGAAATGATTAATATAAAAGGCTTCACCTCCAGAAACACCAATTCGCCATCGCTTATCTGTTTCTTCTAGGAAGTTGATGAGCTTGGTCGGGTTAAGGGTTGAATGAACTGAGCCCAAAGCCTCAGGAGAGAAAAAACAAGCCTTACACCGAAAGTTGCATTGATAACTAATTCTCCAGGCGATATAGTTTGGATGCGGTTTAACTTTAGATTCTATCATGTTTTATTGATATCAGTGAGAAGATGAAAAAGAAAGTACTCTTTTATTGTCAATCCCTTTGGGGCGTGGGGCATCTCGTACGAAGTCTATATTTAATAGAAGAATTGTTAACTGAATATGAGGTGTGCTTACTTGACGGTGGAAGATACTGGGGGAGGACTATCAAGCACCCT
>JBMYPC010000088.1:0-13066 GCA_049599895.1 Bacteriovoracaceae bacterium
CGTCAAAAGAACAACTGTTTTATACCAGAGTTGTTGGTTACCTCCAAGAAGGAAAGCGTGTTGAAAAATCTTTAAAAGAAAACGGAAACCCAATCGCTAAAGCTGCAAATCAATTTAAAAGTATTTCAGCTGCAGGGCTTTCAGATACGCAAGAAGTGAATGCAAGAATTACTGCCGCTCAGGAGCAGATTCAAAAAATTCTTAAAAATGAATTTTCTTCATTTCAAGAAATGGGAGAGGCAGCTAAAGCAATCGATGATCTCCAAGATGTCCCTTCTGCTTTTATCAGTGAAGTTTTAAGAGAGGGGTTAAAGCAAGTCGCAGAAAAAGGACGAGGAAACTTGAAGAATAAAGCAAGTATCCTTTTAGCTCTCATCGAAAGCAGAGAGCAAGATGAAGACATCAAGGAGCCAACTCTTTTCAAGCATGCAAAAACAGCTGAAGAAGTTCAAGAAGATCAAAAGTTCCTCAATTTTCTAACGAGCAATGTTCAATCTTGTTCTCCAGAGCTTGACCCAAAAATGAAGCCTTTTTTCACAGAGGCCTTTAATCGTGTAAGTGAAATTGAGCAAAGCCGAAACTCTCTTGATGAAGTTGCTTTTCTTGATCTTTATAAAATGGCCCTCGAAATCTCAAGCCAATTAGAATTATTTGAATTTACTCCAAGCGAAGAAGAGAAATCTTATTACGAATACCTCATAAGCATTTCTGAGGAAGGTGAAGAAAGCGAACAGAGAGACTTTGCAGTAGAAATCCTCACAAAAAGTGTTAGAGAGCAGCTTTCATCATTAATGGATGCCAAGATGACAATGATTATGGATCGTACTGATGAGATGGGTGTTTGTGTTAAAGGAATTGCTGATACTCAGGATGCAATCTTGAAAAGAAACCTCGCCCAACGTGAAGAAAGAGATGCGCTTCAAAACGAAACATATCTTTTAATAGATCTTCGCCAGACCCAAAAAGCAATTGAAAGCAATCACTCAGAACAACACATTGGATTAGATTAAAAATTAGAAAATATAAATTAGGAGAATACTAATATGAAAACAAAATCAATTTTATTCGCGAGCTTACTTGGTGCTGCTCTCACTCTTCAAAGTTGTGGAAACTTTAAACCAGGGCAAAGAGGAAACGCAGTAAATACAAACTCAAACAGCTCTTGTAATGCAAAAGCTTGTAACCAAAGAGTTTCTGGAAATGTTGTTTCATTTGAAACTGATAGTGCTGACGGACAGGCCTATAACCTAACCCTTACAAGCGGTGATGGTTACTATAGTGAAACAGTGGCTTTTCAGTGTAACTTTGGTCAGTGTACTTCTCTTTATGGTTCAGGATTTGATGCTCAGGTTAATCAAGGTTCTGATTCAGATACAGTTGTCGTTAATTTTGGAAATTTAGATCTTAGTGGTGTAAGAGTTCAGGTTTTATAATAACGCTGGGGCTCTTTTGAGCCCCCATGTATCTCTCCATATACCCCTCCGTTTTGACCCCTGAAGATATTCTTTGTTTTATCTGATTCCTGAACGGAATCATCTGTCCGCTTGGTGCTTCGGTAGCTATTCCGCCTGACGTTTCAAAACTGCCCACTGGGCACTTTTGCTACGAGTCGGTGCCACTGGCAACCATTGCCGCAAACCGGTGCGCGCGGAGCGCAAATTCCGCTAAACTTTTCTTGAGAACAGAGGGCCTCCATGGAATCTGAGCACAGATTTGGAGGCGATTATCAAAAAGACCGACCTAACTCCCTGGCTAAAACTTAGACATAAACCCCCAATATATAAGAATTTTTTCATTTTCGAACCTTTTGGGTCGATAAAGATATTAGGATTTGGTAAGAATCCCTAGTCTTTAACTAGGAAAAATGCTCCCGGTAACTGCTTGAATTTTCTGCAACTATAATGAAATTAAGTGGTTGCCTTTGAAGCGGGGTGCCCTTAGAATTGAAGACCTGGAATAGAGTTAGGCATAGTAATGATTTATCAAAGAACGCTAGCAAAAAAAGTCAAAGTTGTAGGGATTGGAATCCACTCAGGCAAAAAAGTAAACCTGACTCTTCATCCTGCACCTGCTGACCACGGAATCGTCTTTAAAAGAGTTGATCTTAAAGACTCCGAGCCGCTTAAGGCCGATGCAACCAGCGTTGGTGCCACAGAAAACAATACGACAATTGGAAGTGGAAGAAATGCTGTTCACACTGTTGAGCATCTTCTTTCTGTTTTATACGGACTTGGTATTAATAATGTTTATTGTGAGATCGATGGACCTGAAGTTCCGATTATGGACGGATCTGGGGCATCATTTGTTTTCCTTTTAAAGGAGACGGGAATTACCACTCTTAATAAGAGTAAAGAGTTTCTTATTATCCTCGAGCCAGTAGAAGTTAAGGTTGATGATAAATGGGCAAGGTTTGAACCTTCAAATCGTCTGATCATTGAATCAACAATTGTCTTCTCTCACGCAAAAATCCAAACTCAGAAAAAATCATTTGAGTTCTCTTGTGAGAACTATATTGAAGAAATCTCAAGAGCGAGAACTTTTGGGATGCTTAAAGATGTTGATGCCCTTAAGAGAAAAGGTCTTATTAAAGGTGGAAGCCTTGATAATGCCATTGTTCTTGATGACTTCAATGTTGTGAACCCTGAAGGACTTCGTTTTCAGGACGAGTTCGTCAGACATAAGATCCTCGATACTCTTGGTGATATTGCTCTTCTTGGTTATGAGATTGCTGGTAAAGTCACAACTTATAAGTCAGGTCACAATATCCACAATCTTCTTTGCCGAAAGCTTCTTGAAACGCCTTCTGCATATCAAATCGTTTCTGCTTCAGCTCTTGAAAGAGATATTCTTGCTTCATTTGAGCTTCCGCAGACTATGATTGCTCCTGCTTACTAAAATTTAAGCACTTCTCACTCTTTTCTTGCCAAATAGCAGTATTCTTTAGATACATAGACACAAAGCATTTCTAGGGAGAAATTTTGAAGCTTTCAAAGATTGCATGGCAAACCTATAAAGAAGTTCCAGCTGATGCTGAAATTCCAAGTCATCAACTAATGATGAGGGCCGGACTTATTCATAAGTCAGGATCAGGTCTTTATAGTTACCTTCCCTTTGGACTCAAGGTGCTTAGAAAAATTGAAAATATTGTTCGTGAAGAGCTCGATAAAGTAGGCTGCCAAGAAATCACTATGGCAGTCGTGACTCCTGGAGAGCTTTGGCAAAAATCTGGTCGTTGGGACAAGATGGAAGGCCTCATGGTTCAGTTTAAAGACAAAGGTGGAAGAGATCTTTGTTTGAGTCCTACCAATGAAGAGGCGATTACTGATATTTTTTCTAAACTCGTTAAATCCTATAAGAATTTGCCAATAACTCTGTATCAAATTAATACAAAGTTTCGTGATGAGATTCGTCCACGCTTTGGTCTTATGCGCGCTAGAGAATTCACTATGAAAGATGCCTATAGCTTTCATGAAGATCAGGCATCTCTTGAAAAAGTTTATGATGAACTCTTTGAAGTTTACGAGTCGATTTTTAAGAGAATTGGCTTTGAGTTTTCTGCCGTTGAAGCAGATGGCGGTGCCATGGCAAGTGCTGATTCCAAAACTCATGAGTTTCAAGTTATCGCTGAAAATGGTGAAGATGAAATCGTTTATGTTGAAGGTGAATATGCCGCCAATATTGAAAAGGCGATGACAAAAAGAGCTGATCTTGATTTTGTAAGCTCTACTGATGAACTAAAAGATATTGAAACTCCTAATATGGCCACCATTGAAGACGTTTGTCATTTTCTTGGTCGTCCCCAGTGCCAAAGTCTTAAGTCTCTTGTTTATATAAGTATCATCGATGATGAAGCTACTCCTGTTCTCGTTCTTCTTTTGGGAGACGATCAACTTAATGATCTTAAGCTTAAAAATGCGCTTGGCTCTCATGAATTAAGACCGGCAACAGATGGGGAGCTTACAAACTTAGGTTTTGTAAAAGGCTTTATTGGTCCATTTGGCCTTAAAAAAGAAGTGAAGGTTTTCTTCGACTCGGCTGTGGATAAAGACTCCAATTATGTTGTGGGTGCCATGAAAGAGAACTGGCATAAAGAGAACTTTAAGCCGGGAAGAGATTTCTCAGGGCTTAAGTTTCTTGATTTAAGACTAGCTAAAGAAGGTGATCTTCATCCAGAAAGTGGAAAACCGGTCAAAATAAAAAGAGGAATTGAAGTTGGGCACATCTTTCATTTGGGAGATAAGTATACCGAGTCGATGGGAATTTCGATCCTTGATAAAAATGGAAAGGCCATGCACCCCTTAATGGGATGTTACGGACTTGGGATTACTCGAGTTGCAGCAGCGGCGATTGAACAGAGTCACGATGAGAAGGGAATTATTTGGCCAAAGGCCATCTCTCCTTTTCAAGTGCATTATTTAAGTATTGCAAAGTCCGATGAAACCAAAGCTAAGGCCGATGAGATTTATGAAGAGCTTCTCGCTTCAGAGTTTGAAGTTCTTTATGATGACCGTAAAGTTGGGCCAGGGTTTAAGTTTAAAGATGCGGATCTTTTAGGATGTCCTATTCAGGTTGTTCTTGGAGAGCGAGTTTATAAAGAAACAGGGAATGTGAAAATTATCAATCGAGCAACTGGTGATGAAAAAGAAGTCAAACCAGCTGATCTATTAAATGAAGTGAAGGCCCTGTGGAACCAGATCTAGAACAACTTGAAGTCATTGTAGGGCCTCATAGTATTATTCATGCAATCAATAACCCCAATCGAGGTTATAAAAAATTATTCACGACGAATGAAACCTATTCAGAGCTTCAAAAGCTTTATGGAAAAAAGTTTGAGTTTAAAACAGACATCTTTAAAGCCCATAAACTTCAAGAAGTAGCGAAAGAAAAAATTGAAGCTCTTGGATTTACTTATAGACGAATTCCAGGGAATGCTTTTTTACTCACATCAAAGCTTCCAGAAGTGGATAACCTTGAAATATATAATCAAATTGAAAAAAATGATGAATATAGAATCGTTGTTCTTGATCAAGTCACAGATGTTCACAATGCTGCCGCGATTATGAGATCGGCGGCTTTTTATAATATTGATCTTTTGGTTGTTCCTGGAAAAAACTCCTTTCGAGTGGGTCCAAGTTTTACAAGAATTGCCAGTGGAGCCTATGAGCATTGCCAAATTTTGACCGTAGCATCAATGGCAAAATTTTTAGCGAAAATAAAAGATAAAGGTGTGAGTCTGGTCGGTTTTTCTGAGCATGCGAAGCAGTATTGCCTTGAAACAACGCCAAGAAAGGTGGCCCTCGTGCTAGGGGCAGAGGACAAAGGCCTTTCTAATGCGACGTCTCGGCTTGTGGACGAGTTAATTTGTCTAAAGTCCTCTGGTCAGATCCATTCTCTCAATGTTTCCGTGGCGACAACTGTGGCCTTAGAAAGAGTACTAAATCCTTTAAAAAATACTTGAAATGACAGGCGAGCGGCATTATAAATAAGGCTCGCAAATTTGCGGAAAGTTAATAAGCTGGCTTAGCTCAGTTGGTAGAGCAGCGGTTTTGTAAACCGCAGGTCGTAGGTTCGAGTCCTATAGCCAGCTCCAGTATTTCCTCAAGTTTTTGAAGTGGGCGAGATGGCCGAGTGGTCAAAGGCAGCAGACTGTAAATCTGTCGGGTTTCCCTACGAAGGTTCGAATCCTTCTCTCGCCACCACCGCTTCGCGAGAAAAAATGTCCGGTGGACATTTTTTACGCGTAAGCGGACTAGATCAACTTCACCAAGCGTCAGCGCCAAGTGAATTGATCGTATTCGCCGACAGGCGAACAAACAACTAAGCAAACCTAAGAGTTTCCTTAGAAAAGCTTCGAAAGCCACCAAACTTTCAAAGGAGCAGAGCTAGACTTTCCGAACCCACGTTAGTATAGTTCTAATCTCTCAAGCGGGCGTAACTCAGTTGGTAGAGTGCCAGCCTTCCAAGCTGGATGTCGCAAGTTCGAACCTTGTCGCCCGCTCCATTTTTCCTCGAATAAATTATTTACCAAGTTCATAATTACAATTCCGCCCAACGTTTCAAAACTGTCCACTGGACACTTTTGCCACGGGTCGGTTGCTGCTTTGTGAAAGCCCGCTCCATTTTTTCATTCAGGGTCGCAAATAGTTAAACACAGGTTCCAATGTCAATATTTTCGACAGTTTAGCAGGAGATTTTTCCTCGTACTTTGAAAAAAGAGTGGTTGTTTGCTATAATTACAATACGAATTGACTTATTTTTCTCAAGATATTAACTTGGCAATTCGTTAGGGAGATTTAAAGTTTTTTTATATTCTACCCGATAAAGAGTAAAAGTTTAGCTGTTTGGTCCCCTTGTGGAACCGACGGTGTTAAAGAGATAAAAGAGTTGGTCGCTATACTAGGTAACCGACTCTTTTTTTTTGCCAAGAAGGGAAACCTTGCACTTACTTTATGCGGATGAGTCAGGTGATAATGGGCTCCCTAAAACATCTAGAGACCCATTTAATAATTCTCCCTACTTCATCAGAGTTGGGGTCATTCTTCATGACAAGCAATGGCATGCAATTAATTCAAGAGTATTAAACTTTCGAAAAAAATATAAAATTCCATATGAAGTTGAAATTCATGCAACTGAAGTTTTATCAGGTAAGTCGCAGCAGACAATCAAAGTTAAAGGTAAAAAGAAGAAGATAAAAAAGAAGAACTGGTTTGGTAAAAATATCCCAAAGCAAGAAGACCGAAAATCTTTGCTTGCTGAATTTCTTAAAGAAGTCTTCAGTCTTGGGCATCTTACTGTCATTGTTGTTATTATTAACAAAAAGAAAATAAATCTCGATATCCGTGAAGGGCATATGGCAAGAAACCCTAAGATGAAATCACTTGAGTTGCTTTCTGAAAGATTCAATCTATTTATCAAAACTGCAAAGGATAGAAATGGTTTAATGGTAATGGATTCTGTTGGACCGATGGATGATAAATTACATCATTCTTTTCAAAAGTCTCTTTATAAAGATTCAAAATATATACAAAGTTATCATTTTATTGAGTCACTACTTTTTGCTCCTTCTGAGCAGTCAAACTTTCTTCAAGTCGCAGATGTTTGTGCTTACGCAGTAAAAAGGAAGATCGTTGACTGTGAGGATTTACTTTATCTGAATATTGAAAACTATTTGTTTAAAAATGAAGGAAAAACAAAAGGAAGAGGCTTTAAAGAATGGCCAAAATGATATTCGATTATCATTATCTAAGATGCTTCACTTTTCGACGTGAATGATAGAGAAAAACAATCAAAGAGAATAAGCCTGTAGTAAGGTGTCCAAGCCTTAAGTTTTCAAGAAGTGCAAGGTCGGTAATTAGAAATTGAAGTTGACCGGTGAAGGCAACGGTTAAAAGAAGTCCGATTAATAAAATTCCAGTCTTTTTTCTTTCTTTAAGTTTAAGCTTTATCAAAATATGGCTTTTATAGATTCGGCCAATAGAAAAGATAAAATAGGGGACAAGAAAATAGTGAGCGGCTTTCCAAAAAGGTAAGGTGAAATGATTTTCTGGCCCGAAGCTGCCTTCAACAACAAGAAAGTTTCTTGTGAGGCTTAGCCCAATGCCACTTACGGCCACAAGCCAAAAGCTTAATGTGATAGAGGTTTTATCTTTTTGTGTCACAGAGTGAGATTCTAGCGAAAAATCTCATCAAGGGCAAAGGCAAGTTTAACGGCTTCATCTGTGGCCCTTTTGGTAAGTGTGGCGCCAGAGATAGTATCAATGGGTGGGCTAATATGATCTTTCTTTAAAAGCTTTCCCGTTAGGCTTTTAAACCAAGTTTTAGGGGGAAGGTATTCTCTTGGTTCATTGAATGAGAGAAGTGTGTAATGGCCAATTTTGTCTTTTTCGATTTTGATAAAAGCGGCTTGGTAATGGGTTCTCACTTTATTTGAGATGACATAGGTTCTCTTAGTCTTTCCATTGCAGTCGAAAACATAGCGCTTATAGATCTTTGAATTGGGTTCTAGGCCTCTTTTTTTTATTTCATTGTATTTATCATCGACCAAAAAAAGATTTTCTTTTTTCCCCTGACAGTCTTTAAAAAGATTTAGAACCTCAGGGTGAGAGAGTACAGGGTCTGAGGCTGAGCCCCAGACCCCAAGAGAAAGTAAGATGATTATGATTAATGGTGAACTTCGAAACATAAACTTAGAAGTTCCATCCCATACCTAGGTTCCATTGATCAACACCTGTTTTGGCAGCATTACTCTTTTTCATATAGTCAGCTTTAAAAACGATTTGGCTGAGTGGCTTGTAGTTTAAGCCGTAAGTGATATTCGTGACGTCATTTTCTGGGTCAGCACTCTGGCCAGCAGCAATCTTTTCCTGAGTGTTGTATTGCTCGAAACGGATATGTGGTATCAGCTGAGCATTTGAGAAGTTTCTAAGGACATTGTAACCAAGTTCAAAGTAGTGACCTTGAAGAACCTTTCCAACATGGTTTCCTGAAGCCAGGCCAAGTTCGTTACTTAGGTTTGTGACGTTATCAACTTCTGTATAAACATAAAGGGCCCTGAAATGAAGTCCTTTATAACGAGTATCTAGGTGAAAGTCATACATGCGAAGATCGACATCAGCTATAATACCACCAACTTTTCCAATATAGAGAGAAGTTCCAAGTGTCAGGTTTGAAAGGGGAGAAAAATCGAATCGTCCAACCCATGCAAGGTCTCTGGCTTCAGCTTGAGATCCCTTTTTACGCCCTTTTCTTAGGCTGGATCCATCAATTGTTGAGCCAGAGGAACCAACTCCTAGGCCATTGACGAGAAGAAACTTATAAGCAAACCAATCATTTTTTCCATAAAAGCCAGTTCCGTTCGCTCTCCAAGTTGTAGGGATGATTTTACTTTCAACTTCTGAGCGATTGACTGCATAGAAAGTTGTAGGTTCGTGATATTCGTTAACAAGACCTACTGGAATGAGCATTAAACCTGAGCGCCAGTTAAAAAGATCATTTGCTCGATAGTCGATGGTTGCAACCTCTGCAAAGATTTCGTCAGCGTGTTCAATTTCAATCTCCGTTGTAAAAACCCATTTCTCGGAGAATTTATATCCTAGGTAAATGACGTTTCTTAAAGTATCAACTTGAGGGTTAGTCCCTGTCGCAGTTTTGGTATTGCTTTCATCTTCAGATCGAATGTTCTTATAGACGATTTCACCGTAACCACCGATGCTGAGTTTGCTATCAAAGCCGCGTGAGCCTGATCTCATACCTTGAACTTCATTAGTGAGAATTTGAATTTTAGATTCCAGCTCTTTTAGCTTTGCTTCATGTGTGTCTGCAAAAGCACTTTGGCTAAGAAAAAAGGTTAATAAAATAAGGGTCTTGGCAATATTCATAGAAATAATCCTCGTTTTTGTTCTGTTTTGTATACATTAGTTTTAGCACTCAAACAAATTGTTCGCAATAAAACCTTTGCTTATTTGTCATCTAAAGATTTTATCTGCCTTGAGAATTGCAGAATATTTCATGATAGACTGCGTCGTATTTTTTGATTAAGGAAAATAAGAATGAAGAGAAAGCTTTGTTTACTGCTTCTACTGATAATCGCCTGGGATTTATCCGTTCATGCTTGCGAAGAGACTCGCGCAGCTTTTGATATCGGAAGCGGAACAACGAAAATGAAGGTCTATAAGTACGATGCCTGTCAAAAGAAACTTCTTTCTCAGGTTGAAGAAGCAAAGGGAAACTCTTGTGAGGCCGATCGGAAAGTTTCCTATAAAGAAGATTTAAAAGCGGCAAGCTCTTTAAAGAGATCAACTGTAGAGTTTGGCCTAAAGGCTTTATTGGAATTAAGAAAAATCGCAGCTGATTGCGGGGCAACGAAATTTTCAGCCGTGGCCACATCAGCATTCAGACAAGCGAGCAATGGAAAAAATGCCCGATCATATCTTGAAGAAAAATCAAAAATTCGAATTTCTATTATCGATCAAAAAGAAGAGGCCATAATTGGCTTTAATGGAGCAGCAGCTAAGAGTGGCCTTAAGACAGAAGGGCTTTGTGTTTGGGATATAGGTGGTTCGAGCATGCAAATTGTTTGCGACACCAAAGAAGGTCAAAAATTCTTTTTAGGTCACCTTGCTTCAGTTCCTTTTAAGAACTTTATTATTGAAAATAAAATGACTGGAGTAGATCTCAGTTCGCCCAATCCTGTAACAGACAAAGACTATTCATTGGCATTTGAAAGAACAAAAAAAGAAGCAAAAGAGATTGAATCAACTTTAGGTGATTCGATTAAAAACAATAGGGTTCTTGGAATTGGTGGAGTCCATTATTACGCCGTATCTAAAGTTATTAACCTTAGTGAGTATAGTGCCAATGACATATCTCAAAGTATAAAAAGTAAGCTCAATCTCTCAGATAAAGAACTCGGTGGGGGAAAGTATGTGGACACCGCGGTTTCGAATCTTATTTTGGTTGAAGGGATTATGCGTGGCTTAGATGTTTCAAAGGTAAGGGCCTTGAAGGTGAATTTAACTGAGGGTTTGGTTTCATCTTCGCAGTATTGGAATTAATAAGTCTTTCATTGCTTCTTATTACTCGACTTAATTTCTGAGTTATTTCTAACTTCCTGTCTAATGACAACAATCTCATTTGTGATAATCTGTTTGTATTAATTTATAGCAGTGGAGCTGAAAATGAGATTGTTGTTGACTCTATCAGTCTGTTTATTAACTTTGCCTTTAAATGCTGAAAACCTAAGACCCCATGTTCATGGAGTCGTTGGTCTTGATATCGCTGCTGAAAATAATCAGATTCTTATCATGCTCAAAAGTCCAGCTGATAGTTTTCTTGGCTTTGAATACAAAGCGAAAACGAAAAAAGAAAAAGCTCTCGTTAAGTCGGTACGGAAAACTTGGAAGACTGAGCTTTTAAATATCTTAGGCATTAAAAAAGATAGCGGTTGTAAAGTTTCAAGCTCTGATTGGAAACAAGAGTTCCAAGGAGACACTCATAGCGAGATTATTGCTGAGTCCATTGTCGAATGTCCTAAAAGTGTTGCTTCTAAAACTTTATCAATTAGTCTCAAAAAGAAATATCCCAAGATTGAAACGATTCACCTTCAGCTTATTGGCCACGATGGCAAAACAATTTCTAAAAAAATGAAAGACGATATTTTTAAGATTAATCTTTAAAAAGTCTATAAAGGAGAAATATGAAAACGATTGCTTCACTAGTTACATTATTATTTATGGTTTCATGCGCTCATAACCATGGCCATGACCACGGCTCACACGGACACGATCATCATGACGGGTCTCATAGTCATTCTCATAGTCACGGTGGAAAAACTCATTCACACGACCATGACGATCATCATAGTCACCACGATCATGACCATGGTCATGCTCATAGCCATGAAGAAATGAAGATTGAGCATGAGAATATGATTGAACAACAGAAAAAGGCAATGAAGCTTTTAGTCTGGGCTGAAGAGCAAATTGTGAAACATGAAAAATTAATTGTGATTCATGAGGGTGCGATTGAAAAACATGAAAAGGCGATGAAAAAAGCCAAAAAGAGTAAAGGGAAGGATCTTAAATCTAAAAAGAAGATGCTCGAGATGGGAAGAAAACATGCAGATCTAGCTGAAATGCATGCTCATCATCGCGAAGATCATAAAAAATTAATGGATATCGTTTTTCAACTTGAAGATCTCAAAAAAGAATTTGAAAGTCATAACCACTAGTCTCATGCCCGCAACCGGGAACTTACTTGTTTTCGGTTGCTAATTCTTCCAATTACTCAAAATCTAACCTGGCACAACTATTGAACATAATCTACTAGAAAAAATGAAATTTTAAGCAATTAAGGTGGCTTACAATGACTGCAGCTAGTAAACGAATGTACATTTGTCTATTTTTTGTTCTTTATTCAATCCTTGTGGCGAATGCCTTCGAGGGAAATTATTCGGAACTAACGATAGCCGAGGCCACAAGCCTTCTCGAAATGAATGAAGATAATCAAGATATTCACGATAGAGCAATGAAATTCAGTAAGCATTTTCTTAAGAGACCTTATCAAGGTGGACCCTGTGGCGAGGGAGTTGATGGCGACTACGAACCAAAGCCACTTTCTGACTTTTCAGTCTTTGATTGTGTGACCTACGTTGAGGCTGTGATGGCCTTAAGCTTTGCAAGTAATGCCGCAGAGTTTAGCCAATTCAGTGGTGAACTTAAAAATATAAAATACTGTGATAGTGAGTTTGTTTGCTACGCTAACAGAAATCATTTTACATCTCTTCACTGGATCCCAAATGCAATTGAAAAAGGCTACCTTGAAGATATTACTCTTGAAGTCTTTGCCGATTCTCCTGAGAGAATGAAATGGATCCGAGTGAATGAATGGTATGGCGATAAAGCCGAAGCTCTTTTAAATGCCGAGGAGAGTTTTCTTGGTGAAAATCAAGCTAAGCTTGATGAGTTAAACTTTGAAAGTGCGAACACAAAAGAAACATCACTTGCAAGACTTCATTATGTTCCACTAAAAAATCTTTTAACTGAAGAAGTTCAGGAACTGATTAAAAAAGAAAAGATGATTGTTTTTAATATGATTAAAAACGAATTTACAAAACCAAGTGTCGGAGATGTTAAAGTAATTGTTGGGCATCAGGGATTTATTGTTGAAGTGAATGGAGAGCTTGTGATTCGTCACGCTTCCCGTGGGGCTGGAAAAGTGGATCAAGTCTCTCTCGATGATTATGTTTCAAAAAGAATGAAAGATACCACTTGGCCTACTTTAGGCTTTCATCTCATGCGAATTAAAACTAGAAAATGATGGATAACATCGAAAACAACCACGACTTCTTTAACGCCGCTGATTTTGAACAGGCAAAAAGTCGTGCGATGGAACTTGTTTCAAGATTTGACGATTGGCTTAAGCCTGGAATCAATTTTCAAAAAGCCGAACTTAAAATTGACGAACTTTCAAAAGAGCTCGGCTTTGAAAAAAAATGGCATCCTACAAAAGTTCGATTCGGCTCGGATACAATGAAAACTTTTCGAGAAGTTTCTGACCCTGAAATTTT
>JBMYPC010000089.1:0-12887 GCA_049599895.1 Bacteriovoracaceae bacterium
GTGACCAATCGGCATCTTCTTGCGCGGACTCCGATTCATTTTTGAGTGACCAATCAGCTTCTTGAGCCTGTGAGGCATTTCGCTTTTTTTCTAACGACCAGTCTGCTTCTTCAGTTTTTGCAGAATGGGACTCAGCTTTTAATGACCAATCAGCAGCTTCTTCTTTACTTTGGCCAGGCTTTTTATTGAGAGACCAATCTGCTTCAACTTCAGTTTGCTCTTGTGATTGATTATCCCATTGAAACTGATCAAACTCATTGTCTTGATCGTTAGATTTGGTTTCTTCACCTTTTTTTGGGCTATTCTCTTCAGCAAGTGAAGAAGGTTCATTTTCCACGAGAGAAAGTCCTCCCTGAACCTTTAAAAGCTTCACGAGCTCCATCACTGGTCCCATAGTGAGAGATTTCTTAATATAAAAAATGGTCTGATCATTTATTGAATCTTTTAAAGAATCATTAGTACTTGGAGATATTCTGCTGAAGAAGATAATCTGAGCTTTGAGCTTTTTAGCTCTGCGCAGTTCAACCAACGACTCGCACAAATCTTTACCTAGAAGATAGTCGGTAATGATAAAATCAAATTCTTCAAACTCAACGAGCTGCAATAGTTCGCCAACTGAACTTGTTTCAGTAAGTTCAAATTTCCCATCGAGTTCAGCTTCGATGATCTCAATAAGGAATTCACGACTACTTAAGTCTGGTTCGGCATAAAGAATCTTCACATAATAAAGTTTATGCTACTTTTTGAAGGACTGCATCCATTTTTGCTTTAAATGTTTCAGCATTAAATGGCTTAACAATGAAATTACTTACTCCGGCTTTAACAGCAATGACGACATTGCTTTTTTCACCTTCAGCAGTAACCATCAAAAAAGGAAGAGACTTAAACTTTTCATCCGCTCTTACTTTTTTCAAAAGATCAAGGCCTGTCATATTGGGCATGTTCCAGTCAGAAACAACAAATTCAAAGGGTTCACCTTTATTATGATGTTCATTAAGAAGCTCCCATGCAGGGACACCATCATCAGCCTCTACAAGGTTTTCATAACCTAATGAAACGAGAACTTTTTTTATAATTTTTCTCATTACGGCCATGTCATCAACTACTAAAATTTTCATAATGCTCCTATACTAAGATATCTTAACTAAATTATTTTATCATATTTTACGCAATCTTAGAATCAAGTGATCCTATCCTTAACTCTTTACAAAAGTCGTCTAAGGATATGAGTTCTAGAAGTCTACCATTTTGGAAAAGAATTCCCTGAATTCCGTGACAATTAAATGATAGATCAAAATCATTTTTATTAGCTCTCACTAAATCAAAATCCCCCTCAAAAGCCAGACCAAATTGGTAACCTGATTGTCATTCGCCGTTAATCTCGAGAACGGCTTTCTTTCCAAACTTCTCAATTGCTTCTGATAACTTTTCAGTCGAACGCGGCTTTGCTAAGACATTCGCAAGTCCTTGCTCTAAAGCAACAAGAGCAATTTCTTTACATACTGTACAGTATGTATCGAGGAGAAGTTTTTCATCATCAATAAAAATGATCTCAAATTGATTCATGGGGTTGCGCTTTTTTCCTTGAGTATTCCATCTACACTGAGAACCGTCATCAAGCTGTCATTAAGTTTGTAGACTCCAGAACTATACTGAGAAACAGATTTATCTAAATTTTGTGGAGTTAACTCAAAAAACTCTTTTTCAACTTCAATTACATCTAGGATTTCGTCTACAGCAATCGCATAAAGACTCGCTTTTCCATTTACGATGACATTCATATGACTTTGGGGATACTCGTTTTCATAACCAAGAAGTTCTCTTAAATTAATCGCCGTAACGACCTGCCCTCTTAAGTTAATAAGACCTTTGATATAACGATCCGATAAAGGCACGGAAGTCAATTTTTGAGGTCTAATCACCTCTTGAACCCCGAGAACAGAAATCCCAAATAGATCATCACCAATTCGAAATCCGACAAGCTGTTGTGGTATTTCTAGGTCTTCAAGTTTTTCAGCTAACATGCCATACTCCCTCACTTTGAGCAGCTTTGAGCTGCTCAAACTTTTCTATATAATACTTTACGGTTGTTTCAACTTGTTCTCGATTTAATTTTTCAAGGTAATGAGTAAATCCGACTTCTTTTCCGTGCTTTAAATCAGAATCTGAGACTCTGGTAGTAATAGCAATGATGGGAATGTCTGAATTTATTTTTCGAATATTTTCTGACAATTCAAAGCCAGTCATATGAGGCATTTCAACATCTGTGATAACTAAATCATAATCATTATTTTGAAAATTGGCCCAAGCTTCTTTGCCGTTTTCAAATGAATGAACCTCAAGACCTAATGACCCAAGTAAGCCGATCACTACATTTCTATAAAAATGAGAATCTTCTACAACGAGGACTTTTAGTGCTCCTTGATTAATCGATGACATATTGGGAAAGAGGCTCTTGACCATCTGATAACAGTCGATAAGAGTCATGACCTTTTCATCAACAAAAAAGTGACCCATTGAAAAAGGAGTGACTGTTAGACTTTCTTTAATCTCTTCATCATAAAAAAGAATATCAACGATCTCTGTAACAAGAATCCCTACCATTTGCCCTTGAAAGTTTACAACAACAGTTTCAACAACTTCATCTTTATGTGAATTCTCTTTAAGCTTGTGAATGAGAGGTTTTTGATTCAATCCAAGTGATGATTCAAGTGTTACAAGTGGCATTGGCTGTCCATTATATTGAACAACCCAACTCTCTCCAACTTTAGAAATTTTTGATACTGGAAATTCCTCTAAACGATGAACCATCGAGATCGGAATGCCATAAGTATTTTTGTCTTCGAGCGCACAAAGAAGTATTTCATGGCCTTCGTCATAAGCAAAAGCATTGCCTCTGTCGTTACCGTAATCTTGGCTTTGGGTATCAATTGATTTAAGAAGCTCGTTTCCTTGTCTCTGCCAAATCCCCATCGGATCAACGATAAGAGCAACTGTCCCATCTCCCATCAATGTTGCACCTGCAAAGACATTAATTTTTTTAAGATTCTGATCAAGTGGTTTAACAACAATCTCTTCAGTATCAAGAATTTCATCAACAACCAGACCAAAACTTGCTTGGTCAACACGAAGAACAATAATATTCTCAGGAGATGAACTCTCATTTTGAGGCTTGTCACTTTCGTCATGGCTTAACTCAAGAGCATCATTAAGACGAATAATAGGAATAAGCTCATTTCTTAGTCGAAAGAACTCAGAGTCTTTAATCTTTTCGATTACTTTTTTATCAGTGTCGGTTTTGACAAGTTCTTGGAGGTTTATTTGAGGAATTGAAAAGTAGCTCTCATTTACTCGTACCATTAAGGCGGGAATAATCGCCAACGTCAGAGGAATTTTTAATTTGAACTTTGCGCCCTTTCCAACTTTTGAAGAAATACTAACATTACCACCGATTTTTTCAATATTGGTTTTTACAACGTCCATTCCTACACCTCGGCCACTAATGTTGGTGACTTTTTGTGCTGTTGAAAATCCTGGATTAAATATAAAGTTTAAAATTGTTGCTTCATCAAGTTTTGAAGCCTGAGATTCAGTAGTGAGTCCCTTTTCAATTGCCTTCTTAAGGATTCTCTTGGAATCAAGGCCTTTTCCATCATCTTCTATTTCAATCGCGACATATCCACTTTCTTGATAAGCTCGAATAAAAATCTGCCCGACTTCACTCTTTTGAACCTTTAGTCGATCCTCAGGAAGTTCAATTCCATGGTCAATTGAATTTCTAATAATATGAGTGAGAGGGTCTTTAATCGCTTCAAGCAAAGTTCGATCAAGCTCAGTTTCCTTACCTGTAATATTAATTTTAATTTTTTTCCCTTGAGACTTTGAAAGGTCTCTTATTAATCTTTCAAACTTGTTGAGTACATTTGATGCTGGCTGCATCCTGGTATTCATGATTTCTGTTTGAAGTTCACTCGTAATAACATTGAGATCATGAGAGAGTTTTCCAAGCCCTCCATCTTGAAGATTATTCGAGTATTGAAGGATTTGATTTCTTGAAAGAACAAGTTCCCCAACAAGATTCATGATCTTATCGAGTAATGCCACATTAACCCTTACAACACTATCAGCCACTGTACGGACGTTAACTTTCTTCTCTGGCATTTTTTTCTGTGTCGCTTCTTCTTCAGTACCTTCTTTAACCAAAGGCTCAGAAAGCTTCACTTCTTGCGTTTTTGAAGAAGGCCCTAAATCACCATCGCCTTCTTCTTTTTTTAAAACAAAACCTTCAAAGTTTCTTGGCTTCTCATCGAGAGGATTTGTCGAATCCTCAACACTCTGAGATTGCTTTGCGCTTAAGATGTCTTCAAGTACAGGAGTTATCGTCTTTACATCGACATTAATATCATTACCTTCAGACTCTACCAGTTGCAATGCTTCAACAACGACATCGAACGCCTGAAGAAGACCATCAATAAGAGATTCTGTAACCGATAGTTTCTGATCCCTTAAAAGATCTAAAATGTTTTCGCAGAGGTGTGTAATCTTCTGCAAGTTCTTAAAACCTAAAAAGCCAGCACTTCCTTTCAATGTGTGAACAGAGCGGTATATATGGTTAAGAGTATCTTTATCTCTTGAGTTTCCAAAGCTAATCAAATCATCATTTATCGTGGAAAGGTTTTCATTAGATTCAATTAAGAACTCATTCAAAAAATTTGGAGCATTCATAGATTTTAGTTCCTATATTAAGTTTGGCCCTAGGATAAAGTTGATTATCTTGTCCTATCGGAAAATTAATGAAAATTGATTACTATTTATTTCTATTTATTTCTATTTAGAATATTATCCTAATAGCCGAAATAAATTAAAATAGAGGCAATAAATGAAAGTCTTAATAATTGATGATTCAAGTTTTTTTCGTATATCGGTGAAGGAAGCTATTAGAAATCTAGAGGAAATCGATAAGATTAAGCTCTCCAGCAATGGCAAGATGGCCTTAGAGGAATTAGAACGAAATCATTACGACTTAATTATTCTTGATATTGAAATGCCAATTTTAGATGGCATCGAATTTTTAAAAGAATTTCAATCAAAAAAGCAAGATACTAAGATCATCATGTATAGTTCTCTGACAACCAATGAAGCAGAAAAAACTATTGAGGCTTTAAGTCTCGGGGCATCCGATTTTGCAACGAAAACAACAAATGTTTCCTCTCCTGAAGAAGGCATTCGCTCAATTGACGAGACTCTTGTTCCTAAAATTAAGGCCTTATTTCGACTCGATAAGAAAATCACTAAGACTCAAGCTACAAAAGCAGCAGCCCCCACTACAGTCAAAAGTTCAAGCCTTACAAATTTTAATCCTAATATCATCTGTATGGGCTCTTCCACAGGAGGCCCTGAAGCCCTTAGACAGGTCTTTTCTAATATTAATAAAGTAATTCCTATGCCAATCGTTCTTGTTCAACATATGCCGCCTCAATTCACAACAAAACTCGCTGATAGTTTAAATAAGCTCTCCCCTGTCCATGTAGTCGAAGCTAAAGAAGACGATGTTCTAAAGCCTAATACTTGTTATATCGCCCCTGGCGATTATCACATGGAGGTCATTTCAATTGCAGATCAATATAAGATTACTCTAAACCAGAATGAAAAAGTTTGTTACGTTCGTCCTGCTGTAGATGTGACTTTTCAATCTATCGTAAGACATCAAGACTTTAGAGCAGTCGGAATTGTCCTAACAGGAATGGGACAAGATGGACTAAACGGCAGTATTAAGTTTAAAGAAAAAAACTTCCCTATAATTATCCAAGATGAGGCTTCTTCTGTTGTTTGGGGAATGCCTGGAGCAATTGCTCAAAATGGAAGCTACGACAAAATCACTGACTTAAGCGGTGTTTCAGCATATTTAAATACTTTAGGAGTATAACCGTGGACTTTGGAATTTTTCTTCTCGATCAAGAAGCCATTGATGGAGAAACATTAATTGAAGCTTATATCGAGCAACAACAAAGCTCCCCTCCTCTAATGAAAATTCTCCTTCATGAAATGGGGATTAATGCATTAGACCTCATTAAAGTTATTAAGTTTCAAGATAAAAACCAAATTGATTTTATCAGGGCCTTAAAAGAATCCAATCTCATTGCGCAAGAAACAATCATTCAAGCTTTTAGGTTAAAAAGTGAAAAATCGAAGTCACTTTCAGAAATTCTCGTTGAAAAAAGAAAGTTGAATCAAGATATTTGTAAAAGCCTTCTTGAAAAATTCCTCTCTCTTTCACCACAAGCCCAAGAGCCAGATAACGTTAAACGGGAAGCATCTGAACCTTCAGCTCAATCACCGGGGATCAATCAGGCAGCCTTAGATTCTTTAAAAGAATTAATGGGCTCGGGAGATATCGATGAAGTGATGATAAAAGAACTTGAATCACCTTCAGATAGTTCCTCTCAGGATGAGTCGTCTCCAGAGAGACAAGACAAGAGCGACTCTCTAGGTCTGTCAGAAAAACTCAAAAATTTAAAAAATGGACAAGACACTTTTGATAAAGACTTTACTCCTGAAATTCTTAACAAATATAATGCCAAAAAAATCGTCAGTTTTTCAAAAGCTTTCAAAATGTATATGCAAAATAAGAGCTTTGATGACAGTTTTCAAGAAATCACAACCTCTCTTCATGAAATTGTTGGGATTGCCAAATTGGCAAATGCTCATAATCTCTCTCTCATTCTTGAAGTGCTGGAACATGCCATGAGAAATCTCGACAAAAATGACACACCAACAAAAGAGCAGTTAGAGCTACTTCATACTTTGTTTTCTCTATCAGTAAAAGTTCGAAATCACATTGAGCAAAACCAAACTGAAGAAAACTTGTATGAAGAAACGCTGAGTTACGACCTTTTGAAAAAGCAAGTTGCTCAAGCAATTCAAATCATTTCTTAAGAAAAAATGAGACAACCAAACTTATAAAACCTCCGATAATAATTCATAGAAATTATTTCACCGGAGATTTTTTTCTCATAGGAACTTTATGAATTTTTTAGTTATTGATGACTCTAAACATGTCCATTCTGTTGTTCAGTCTTTTCTTGAAAAAAAAGGAATCAAATGCTATTCCGCTTTTGATGGCCAGCTTGCAGTTAAAGCCATTACAGACAAACTTGCAAACGAATCTAAACATTATGACCTTATCCTCCTTGATTGGAATATGCCCAACATGACAGGTCCAGAGTTTCTCGAACACGTTAAAGAAACAAAACTCACCACTTGTCCTATTGTGATGATGACAACCGAAAACTCTATTGAAAAAATTACTTTTGCCCTAGAAAATGGTGCTATCGAATACATTATGAAGCCATTTACTGAAGACATCCTTCTTAACAAGATAGAATTTGTCATAGGCTCTCTCGCAGCATAACCAAATGAGGATAAAAGATAACATTTTGAACGATAAAACAAAAAACAATAAAGTGTATGACTTCTTTTCAAACTATATTTTCCAGACTTCTGGAATTTATTTTAAGCCTGAGGACTACTACCGCCTAGATGCGAGACTCAAAGCTTTGTGTGAACATTACGGGCTTGAAACGTATGAACAACTTCATCAAAAGTTTCTGACCAATATCGGCGCAGAAATGCATTCTAAACTTGTTGATGTTGCAACCAATAATGAAACTTATTTTTTTAGAGACAATAAACCCTTTGATGCCTTTAGTAAGTCAGTCGTTCCCGAACTTCTTAAAGCCTCTCCTTTTTCCAAGGTTAAAATTTGGTCTTGTGGTTGCAGTTCAGGTCAGGAACCTTATAGTATGCTCATTTCACTTATTGAAAGGAGCGTCGATGTCTCTCGAGTTGAAATTACTGCAACAGATATTTCCAATGAAATTTTAGATAAGGCCAAAAGCGGGCTTTATAACTCAATCGAAATTCAAAGGGGCTTGCCTGCTCCACTTTTGATCAAGTACTTCAAAAAAGAGGGCGATCTTTGGAAAATTTCTGACAATTTAACTTCGAAAGTCACTTTTAAAAAATTCAATATTATTAAAGACCTTTATCTTTCAAATTCTTATGACATTGTCTTTTGCCGAAATGTTGTCATTTATCAAAATACAGAGAACAAAAGATTTGCCCTTACATCTCTTTTTAATTCCCTTAAGCCTGATGGTTACCTCTTCCTTGGAGCAGGTGAAAGTTTAATTGGAACAAAATTACCTTATGAGAATGTTTCTTTGAATGGAGCTAACATATATAAAAAAAATACCTCTACAGACTCAGACAAAGAGAAAAAGACTACCTAGTTATGCATGACGAATCGATGCTTGAAGAATTCTATCACGAAGTGGCTTGCTTGCTTGAAGAAGCTGAGCAGGCAATTTTAGATATTGACTCAACAGGCGACTTCCAAGCAAGCTATAACAAAGTATTTAGAGCTTTTCACAGTATCAAAGGTGCTGCGGGAATGTTCGAATTTCAAAACCTTCAATCTCATTTCCATCTTCTTGAGAATTTTTGGGAAGCGCAAAAAGACAAGCAAACGGTCCCTGAGGATATCATTGACTATTTTCTAAAAGGTATTGATGTCTCCAAAAGAATTCTTAATGGTGATGAAGTTGACTACCCTCCATATGGAGAAGCAAAGAAAAACAATAAAAAACTCGATATTGAGCTCGCTCCTGCCACACATGCAGAGGATCGTTCTCAAGCAACAAAAGCAACGAAACCTCAAAGTTCTTCAAAGGATGTCCATATCTTAGTCGTCAATGATGAAGAAGATATTTGTGAATGTATTCATGACATTCTTGTTGATACAGAAAATTACAAAATTAAAACTTTAACAGACAATCCTTCGGCTTTAGACTATATTAAAGAAAACCACCAACCGATTGATCTTATTTTCTCTGATCTTAAAATGCCAAATTTTGATGGACTGACCCTTATATCTGAAGTTCATAAGATCCGTCCCTTTCTGCCAATTATACTTGTAAGTAGTCATCTCAATGCCGATATCATTATTGATGCTCTTTCTAAGGGTGCATCAGGCTCTATTAATAAACCTTTTGACCCTGAAGTCATTCTCAACATGGTAGATCATAACATTAAAAAATATAAAACTTTTAAAGTACTTAAACTCAGCATTGATTGCCTTTTTTACCAATATAACGATATCGATCGCTACCTCAGTGAAAAAGGTCTCGACAGTATAAGAACATCAATGAAGAGCCAAATTAAAGACATTCTCAGTCAATTTAATGAACTAAAGAACGCATCATAATTAATTTTCCTCTTATCTAAGAGGCTTTGCAAGGAGAGAAATAAAATGAGTAAGCAAGCGACAGCAATGAAAGAATCAGTGTATGACACCGACGCAATGAGACTTCATGAACTAGAAGGTATTTATGCGGCTTTTTCAAAGTATAGTGCAATTATCGAGTTTGATGTTGATGGAAATATCTATACTGCCAATGAAAATTTCTTGGGAGCACTTGGTTACTCATTAGGTGAAATAGAGAATAAACATCATAGCATGTTTTGTGACCCAACATTTTCAAGTTCATTAGAATATAAAAACTTTTGGGCACAACTTAAGCAAGGAAATTTCCAGCACGGTGAATTCCGTAGAGTAAAAAAAGATGGCGGAGATATCTGGATCCAAGCTTTATACAGCCCTATTACTGACACTTCAGGTAATGTCGTTAAGGTTGTTAAAATCGCCAATGATATTACTCAAATGAAGATTAACTCTCAAATGAAGCAAATGATCGACCTCGCTCCAGTAAACGTAATGCTTGCAACTACTGAAGGAAAAATTACGTACATGAACGATAAGACAAAAACAACTCTCAGAACTCTTGAGCACTTGCTTCCAGACAAAGTTGACAATCTTATTGGTCAAAGCATTGATATCTTTCACAAGAACCCTTCACACCAACAGAAAATTATCGGTGATCCTATGAACCTTCCGATGAGGTCACTTATTTCATTAGGTAAAGAAAAACTCGATCTTGTTGTTTCAGCTGTGAGAGATACGGATGGAAGTTATATCGGGCCAATGGTTACCTGGGACGTTGTAACGGCAAAAGAACAACTCGTGAAAGACCTTACCTCAAGCTCTGAAGATCTTGCAGCATCAGGAGAACAGCTTCTCACTCTCGCTAATACAATGACAGCAAATGCAGAAGAGACTTCAGCTCAATCTAATACAGCAAGTGCCGCATCAGAAGAAATCACAGGTGGGATTCAATCAGTTGCAGCAAGTATGGAAGAGATGAGTGCTTCTATTAAAGAAATTACAAAGTCGACGAATGAAAGTTCAAAGCGAAGTAATGAGGCAATGAAGCTTGCTGAAGATGCAAACAAAATTATGCAAGCTCTTGGTGATAGTAGTACGGATATTGGAAACGTTATCAAAGTGATTACTTCAATTGCTCAGCAAACAAACCTTCTTGCTCTCAACGCAACGATTGAAGCAGCACGAGCTGGTGAAGCAGGTAAAGGTTTTGCCGTTGTTGCGAATGAGGTTAAGGAACTTGCCAAGCAAACAGCCACTGCAACAGAAGATATCTCACAAAGGATTGAAGCAATTCAAGAAGACAGTCAATCAGCAGTTTCAGCGATTGAAACCATCAATGGTTCTATCAATGAGCTAAACGCAATTGCTTCAAATATCGCTTCTAGCGTTGAGGAACAAGCCGCAACGACTGGAGAAGTTTCAAGAATTGTTCAAGAATCAGCGCAAGGCGTGAAACAGATTACAGACAATATTGGCCAAGTGACTGTCGCTGCTACAGAAACTGGAAAAGGTTCACACCAAACAAAAGAGTCTGCACAAAACCTTAATGAGATTGCAAGAAAACTAAAAGGTCTAGTAGAAAGTATCTCAAACAGCTAATTTAATAAAAATTTCTCTCATTTTCTAAGGGGACCGTCGGTCCCCTTTTTTATTTCTCAAACTAATGTTACTTTATAAATATGGACCTCTCAGAAGAGTCTTAATCAATGGCTACGCCTATCCTGGAGCAAATCACTACAAATGTCCAGGAAAAGAATCGGGACGAGAGCTTTCTCTTTAATGAATTTTATTGATAAAAAAGTCGATGACTTCTCTTGAAGCAAGGTCATGTCTTCTGTCTTTTAAAAAGGCCAGGCTAATTTGATTTTCAAGCTTCCCTTTTGGACCTTTAAGCTTCACGATCTCTTTTTGTTTTTTCCCTAGAGTACTAAGACGATAATTGGGAAGAACTCCAGCTCCCACATGATTGAGAACAAGCTTTTCGATCCCTTGAACATCCATAAGAGTTGCAACAACATTAAGATTTGGCTTTTTTCCTTTAAAGTGAAACTGAAGCCATTGCTGGATGACCGGTGTATCTTTAAGATAAGCAATATAGTTTAAAGACTCAAAAAACTCTTTGTCATGCTTTCTCTTTTTCTTTTTTAAAAAATCATAATATTTTTTACTCACACAAAGCTCTACCGTTTCTCGATAAACCGGAGTCAAGACGATTGAAGCATCTGTTTCAAACGAATCAAAAAACGCCATATCAAGAGATCTCTCTTGTAAAAGTCTTTGCATCTCAGCCGTGTGTCCATACGTAATTTGAAACTTAAGCAATGGGTTTTTCTGTTGAAATTCAGCAATAAAAAGACTTTGCCTGTGACGTAGGAATAATTTTCTTTCCAATTCGATCGAATAAAGGTGTTTCGAAAATCCCCAAGAATGATTTATTGTCAAACAGCTCAGTAGGATCACAAAAACAAAAGTTTTCAAAGATTAAGTCTCCAAAATTTAACTTTAAATTCAAGAAGACTTCTAGCACTCCGCTTAAGATTCAAGGAACTTATTTATTTTCATGAGAAATGATAAGTTTAACTTATGCAAACTAAGTCTAACTTGCTGATCTTATGTTATCTCTCTAACAATTAAGAGATAATATCATCACCACCCAGGTCTGAATTATTGATATCATCAGCTATATTCTCAGTGGAGTCCGTTTCAAACTCTATATCTTGCTCATCAGAGCTCGCTTCACTGAAGGCCTCCCAAAGATCAGAAGTACTCTCATTTGAACTAGCCGACTCAATAATTTCATCCCAAGAAGACTCTTGGACTTCAAAGCTATCAAGGGCCAAGGCATCTTCACCAGCTCCAATATCCTGAGCGTCACTAAAAATGTCATCAAAACTCTGAGTCCCATCTCGAAACTTCAAATTATCAATATCTTCAATGACAACCTGTCCATCTCTTCCAGCAACAGAGTCTTGGATCACAAGATTATCCCCACTCTTTAAGAATTCATAATCTCTCAATCTTCCGGAAAAATTAAGAGTATCTGTACCACTTCCACCACTTACGTAATCATTTCCACTACCAGCGTAAATTTGATCATCACCGCTACCACCGAGGATATAATCATCTCCTTCACCACCATAAAGAAGATCATTACCTTGACCACCACTTAAAAGATCATCACCTGCTTCTCCGTAGAGACGGTCATTACCTTTATTTCCATCAAGGTTATTGCCATCATCATTACCATATAATCGGTCATCGCCTTTACCGCCATCGACCTCAGCAATCCCCTCAAGTTCTGTGTTTCTTAAATCAATGGTGTTATTGCTATTATCCCCTCGGACTTCACTGTCACCATCTCCGACGATCTTTTCAATTGAGTTTCCACGACCAAAGCTTTGATCAATGGTTAAGTCTGAATCAGTTTGAATGGTGTCTTCACCACTTCCACCGTAGTACTGATCTTTTCCTTCAGCAATGAAGGTATCATTACCATCACCACCGTAAAGCTTATCAGTTCCACTTCCCCCTTCTAGGGTATCGTTTCCATCACCACCATAAAGAAGATCATTACCTTGACCACCACTTAAAAGATCATCACCTG
>JBMYPC010000090.1:0-12827 GCA_049599895.1 Bacteriovoracaceae bacterium
TAGTTAATTCGAAAAGTTCTGATTTTTTCAGGCTTAAACCCTGCACCGCATCTTTTAGGGATTCTAAAAGAAATTTAAAGGTTTAGAGGCACTCTAGAACTGGAGGATTATGATGATAAAATCGCTTACGATTTTATTTCTGTTTATTTCTTCATCTGTCTTTGCGCAGAATCTTTTTAATCAAAGAATTAGAAAGCTCACTGATCGAAAACAGTCGATTTATTTTGAAGATGGGATTTTTCACAACGGTGGAAAACGAACGAAGTCTGAACTGAAGGCTTTAAGGCATTCATATCATAAGGGAAAAGGTTATGATCGAACTGTTTTTGAGTTTAAGACAGCTGAACTCCCAAGACTCTATGGCCACTTTACAAAAGACCTAAGAAGAATTCATCTCGACTTTTTTGGAACCGATCTTTCTGAGACGATGGGTTCTTTTGGAAACTCAAAGTTCGTAAAGTCTGTAAACTTCTTTCCAGTTACCAATGAATCCCTCTCTGTTGAAATTGAATTAAAAAAAGGTGTTTCATGTGACATCTTTTTTCTCAATAACCCAGGACGCCTCGTTCTGGATCTAAAATAAATTGGAGTTTTAATGTCTGACTTCGACCAAGAATATAAAGTACAAATTGATGCTGATAAGGATGAGAATGTAAATTTCCCCGATTCAGTTGTCATTATCCCGATAATGAACAGTCCGATATTTCCTGGAATGATTGCACCAATTATTCTTTCTGAGGACAAGTTTACCCCTGAGCTTGACTCTTATCTTTTAAGAACTGGCTACGTTGCTCTTAACCTTGTCAAAAATGATTTAAAAGACGAAGAAGGACAAATCATTCCCGAAGAACACATCGACCTTGAAAATAGAGAGATTAGTAAAGGCGATATCTATAAAGTTGGCGTACTTTGTAAAGTCGTTAAAAAACTTAAACTTCCAGACGGTTCCGTGAACGTTCTTGTTCACGGAGTGAAAAGATACCGAGCAGGGCAAATTTCTCAAGAAGAAAAACTTCTTATGGCCCAATATGAAATCTTTGAAGACATTGTTGAAGAGGATGAAGAGCTTGATGCTTATACACGATCTGTGATCAATCAAGTAAAACGTCTTGGTGAAATCAATCCTTACTTCAACGAAGAGATGAAGCTTGCGATTTTAAATTCTCCATCTCCTGGGGCTCTTGCTGACCTTGTGGCCTTTGCACTTTCTCTTGATATTCCAGAGGCGCAAGACTTTTTGGAAACTCTTGTCGTAAAGAAAAGATTTGCAAAACTTCTTGTTTATTTAAAAAGAGAAAAAGATGTCGCAGACATTCAAAAGAAAATTTCTGATGAAGTGAACGACAAGGTTAATAAATACCAAAGAGAGTATTTCCTAAGAGAACAACTCAAAGTGATCCGTGCTGAGCTTGGCATGGATGAGGATGAGAAGTCTCGAGATCTTAAAAAAATGCGCGAGAAACTCGAGCAAGCGGGAATGCCAGAAGATGCAGAAAAGGCAGCGATTGAAGAGCTTGATCGTCTTGAGGTGATTCCTGATTCAAGTCCTGAGTATAATGTGGCGAGATCTTATATCAATTGGATGCTTGAACTTCCTTGGTCGATTTCAACCGATGAAAAAGTTGATATTAAGCAAGCGGGAAAAATTCTTGAAAAAGATCATTACGGATTAGAAAAGGCGAAAGAAAGAATTCTTGAATTCCTTGCGGTTCGAAAGCTTAAGCCAGGATATGATGGAACGATTCTTTGTTTTTCAGGTCCTCCTGGTGTCGGGAAAACTTCTCTTGGAAGAAGTATCGCTGAATCTATGGGAAGAAAGTTTTATAGGTTTTCTCTCGGTGGAATGAGAGACGAAGCCGAGATTAAAGGTCACAGAAGAACTTATGTCGGAGCAATGCCTGGAAGAATTATTCAGGCCCTTAAAAGAGTTGAAGTGAATAATCCTGTGATTATGCTCGATGAGATTGATAAACTTGGACAAAGTTTTCAAGGTGATCCCGCTTCAGCACTTCTTGAAGTTCTTGACCCTGAACAAAACTCAACTTTTATCGATCATTATCTTGATGTTCCTTTTGATCTTTCAAAAGTTCTTTTTATTGCTACTGCAAACTATATAAACGATATTCCTGAGCCACTTCTTGATCGTATGGAAGTGATTGAGCTTAGTGGTTACACAATCGAAGAGAAAGTTTCCATTGCTCAGAAATGGGTTATTCCAAAACAACTTGATAAGCACGGTCTTAAAAAATCAGACTTTAAAGTTTCTGTTTCGGTTCTTAAAAAGCTTATCTCTGACTATGCTCGTGAACCTGGTGTTCGTATGATGGAGCAGTATGTAGCAAAGCTTTGTCGTAAGGCTGCTCTTAAAAAAGTCAGTAAGAAATCAAGAACTGCTTTCACTCCAACTGAAAGAACACTTGAGCAATTTCTTGGAAGCCCAAGGTTTCATTCAGAAAAAGCTGAAAAAGCTCTTAAGCCAGGTGTTGTCACCGGACTTGCTTGGACGGCTTATGGTGGAGAGATTCTTTCAATTGAAACTCTTCCTCTAGATGGTAACGGAAAAGGTGGTCTCAAGCTTACAGGTCAGCTTGGTGATGTCATGAACGAATCGGCAACCATTGCTTATTCCTATATTCGAAAGATTCTTCAGGCACAAGAAGAAGAAAGAGTTAAAAAAGCTGCTGCTAAAAAGAAGACATCAAAGAAAACCAAGAAAAAGGTTGAGCCTAACCAAGAAGAAATGGATGACCCAACGGACTATCTTGCAGAACATGAGATTCACCTTCATCTTCCAGCGGGGGCGACTCCAAAAGATGGACCAAGTGCAGGGATTACCATGGCCCTCGCATTCTATAGCTTAGCTTCTAACAAAAAAGTTAAGGGGTCTCTTGCGATGACTGGGGAGCTTAGCCTTACTGGAAAAGTTCTTCCTGTTGGTGGAATTAAAGAGAAGGTTCTTGCTGCTAAAAGAGCAGGTATTCGAAATGTTATTCTTCCTAAAGAGAACGAGAAGGATTTAAAAGAAGTTCCGGAGAGGCATCGTAAGGGACTTAAGTTTTATCCGGTTTCGCATTTTGATGAAGTTCTTAATATTGCTTTTTAAAATAATTAAGTTATTTATTCTTTTTGTCTTTTTTGGGTCTTCTTGTGCGAACATGGAGACTCATACAAAAGTCATTATCTACCTTCATGGAATGGGGAAAGCTCCTCTTGAGGTAGAAAAAGAAAATATTCAAGCTCTAAAAAATATAGCAGAAAGAAATGGCTATAAATTCTTTGCACCGGAATCCAAAACAGGTTGTTATTATTTAAACCCTCCTAAGAATGATTTTAAGTGTTGGGATAATATAAATGTTGCCCAGGACTTAAAGTGGCTCATGCAATATGCAAAGAAATCCGATGAAGTTATTCTGATTGGTTTCTCTAATGGAGCCTACTTCCTTTCCAAGGCTCTTCAGTTGGGACTCCTTGAAAATGTTTCTAAGGTTGGCTTGATTTCTGGTGGTTCAGTTAAGGTCAAAAAGTTAAACAGTATTAATCTCTCAACAAAAGTTTATATTGAAAATGCGACACAAGATAAGTGGAACAAGAAATGGGTTGGAGAGCTTGCTGTATTCCTTGAGAAGGAACTCCCTGATGAATTATTTTTTTATAGAGAATTAGAAAGAAGTCACTTTCCAAACTCCGGTCAGGTCGAAGGCTTTTTAAGTTGGCTTCTTAGTAAATAACAACGAATATAAACAAAAAAAGTAGTGTGAAATTTCTAGAATTCGTCAGAGTCGTATTCGCTCATTGGAGCGTGCTTAACTTTTCCTGCTGCGATTTCTCTAAGAGAGGTTACAACTTCTTTGTTTTTGCTTCTTACGAGTTTTTCTGAACCGTCACGCAATTGCTTGATTCTTTTCACTGCTAGATGAACTAGCTCATAACGATTTTCAACTTTTTCGAGACAATCTTCGATTGTGATACGCGCCATAAATTACTCCTGATTCAGATCCCCCAAGATAATCTATGGAGCTTCAAGTGTCAAAATCAGAAATGAAAAAAACGGTTTTAGTACTCTTTTTACGCAGTGATTTCCCATAATTTGGTCTATTTTGGGCTTATGATTATGATTTTGTCTAGGTGCGAAAAAATATGTGATGGTTATGGCCACTTTTCTCTGAATTGCTTCCTTTTTGAACAAAAGCTTAAGACCGTAAAAGTTCAAGATTTTGGAATCAATCAGGGTATGGTTTATCTTCTTATCATTGAAAAGTTCAAGATTCTTGGTGATTGCCTCCATGTGGAGAAGCTTAAAAAATATACTGAGTTTGAGGATCTTTAGCTTAGTCGACGCTTACGGCGATAGAATCACCGATCATAAGAGTTCTCACTTCAAAAAGAATATCACTTGATTTTGAATTTTTTGCAACGATTGCAATTGAAGAGTTATTTTCAGTGTGAACAACTTTGAGCTTTCCAATTTTAACTTTGTGATTGAAGCGCTTTTTTGTTTCGTAGGGGTCTTGCCTTGTGATGGTTCTGTAGACATCAATTTCACTTCCGGCTTCTAGGCCTTGGCTTTTTCCCATATTGATATAAAAGTTTTTCTTCATAGTTTCATTGTCTTTAAAACCCATGGAGATTTCATGGCCAATGCTATAAATGATGTACCCTTCAGCGAAGAGGTTGAATGAAAGGAGTAATGTGAATGTCGCAATAAGGATCCTCATAGGAACTTTCCTTTGACTTAAGTTTCATCCCATCAAATCCTTTTCTGAGCTTGTTCAATATACTTATCGCTTGAATGTGTTTGATAGTTAGGCTTTGAAGCGTTTGAGGAAAAAAAGGGCAAAGAATGCCTATTTAAAGAAGCTAACTCATTGAATACTGGGCGCTAACGCTTGGGGTGATTTCCCTAATCATCAAAACTGTCCACTGGACACTTTTGCTGCTCAGTGAAAGTCTGAAAACTGACGTTTTCAGAACTTGGGAAGAATCACTTCAGGTTAATGTACTTCAGATAGTTATAAACGATATCCGATTGCCTATAGTTCTTCACCTTATCTTGAAGAAGAACATAGGTCCTTGTGTAATGTTGCATGATCCAGGGAAGGTCAGCTTGAACGAGCTTTTCAATCTCACTCATAATCGCAAACTTTTCTTCACCATCTTTAAGAACTTTGAGTCGATCAAAGAGCCTATCAACTTTTGGATTGTGATAATAAGTCGAATTGGGACCTGGGGAGTGGTTTTTACTATAGAGAAGTTGAAGAGAGTTTTCGGCATCTGGATAGTCCATCGCCCAGCCATCTCGCCAAAGTTGAAGTTTTCCTTTTCTCGCTTTATCGAGAAAAATAGGAAAAGTATTGGTCACAACTTTTACCTTTATCCCAATTTTGCTGAGTTCGTTTTTAAAGTATTCACCTCGGTTTCGATGAACAGTTGAACCTCCACGAACATCAAACTTAATTTCAGGAAGCCCTTTTCCCTCAGGATAACCGGCTTCTGCCAATAGCTTTTTTGCTTTTTCGATATCGTAAGTAAAAGGAAGAGTTGTTCCAGGGTCGTAACCTGGGATTCCTGGAGGATAAATTGAGTTTGCAGCCTGACCAGTGTTAACAGTGAAATCTCGGATATATCTTTCTCGATCAATCCCATGGGCAATTGCCTGCCTAAGTTTGAGATTGTTTCCTAGAAGAGGGTCTTTCATATTAAAAGAGAGCCACCAATAAGTAAGAGTCGGCGAGACTTGAAGTTGAATCTTTTCTTTTTTAAGTTCATCAACTAATTCACCATTTTCATCAATTGATGAGTCAAAGTTTTCACGAGGAAGGGCCAAGAGATCGAGCTTGTTTCCACGAAAGTTAAGCCATTTTGTTCTTTCTTCAGTGATCACTTGGAAAACAATTTTTTCAATAAAAGGAATCTGTTTTCCGGCATCAGCTAAAAGATTATTTCGATGAGAATAGCGGTCTCCTTGAGTGGGATAAAGTTCCTTGCGGTAGCCCTTAAACTTTTTAAGAGTGATACTTGAATGTCGTGTCCAGTTTTCAAGTTCATAAGGCCCTGTTCCTACAACATTTTGAGTCAGATTGTGATCGTAATGCTCAATCGCCTCTTTTGGCACAGGGGAGGTGAAACTCATGGTGAGTGCGTAGAGCATTTGTGGATAAGGTTTACTTAATTTGATAATAAGTGTGTAGTCGTTAGGGGTTTCAATCCCTTCAACTTTAGTGGTGAAGAATTTTGATTTATCGTTTCCGACTTCTTTTCTCCAAGCATTGATTCCTTTAATTTTTCCATCAAAGAGCCACCAACCATTGCTATTTGTCGGAACAAAAGCGAGCCTTTTAATTTGGTTCACAAAATCTTCAGCTTTTAAATACCTTGGTTGCCCTTTAAAGGCGGGATCACCGTGATATTGGATGCCTTTTCTAATTTTGATTTTATAAGTGAGACCATTATCAAGAACTTCTGGGAGAGATTCAGCAAGAAGAGGTTCAATCGTGTAGGGACGTTTTAAGTAATGGTATTGATAAAGTTGTTCATAGGATTGATAGATTACTGAGGCTGAAACCGTATCATAGCCATTGGCTGGATCAAGGGTTGAGACCTTGGCCGTAAGCGAAAGCTTTAGCTCACTGTTTTTAGAACTCGTCTTTTTTGTGCACGAATAGGCCAGAGACAAAAGAGAGAGAACAGTGAGAAGTCTAAAAAATGATTTCATAATAATCCTATGCTATGAATTCGTTAAGGCACCTATAAGTTCTTTAAGATCTACAAGATCGCAAGAACCTTGGGCCATGTCTGGTTTCCCCCCACCACGACCATTGAACTTTGTAAGAACTGATCCAATGAGTTCTTTGCAATTGATATTTTTATTGGCTTTTTGAGTTCTTAAAAGAACAGCTCTTTTCCCACCTTTTTCTGAAGCAAGAAGAAGAAGGTCTTTTGGGTACTTAGAAACAAACTCATCTGAATACTGTCTTAAATCAACTTCCGATGAGACTTCTTCAAAGAAGACTTTAAAATCTCCATGATCAACAGACTCAGTGAATCTTTCTTTGGCTGTTCCACCTGTCGCCACTTGTTGTTTCAGTTGAGTGATTTCTTTTTTGGCTTTTTTAAGATCGGAGTTGAGTTTTTCAAGTTTCTCAACCAGTTCGTCACTTTTAGCATTAAAGCTCTGTTCAATTTTATAGAGAGTTGTTGAACGTTCTTCAAGAAATTGATTAGCCGTTGAACTTGTAAGGGCCTCAATTCTTCTGACTCCTGAACTTAAAGATGATTCACTCGTTATAATAAAGCTTCCAATATGAGCAGTGTTTGTTACGTGAGTTCCTCCACAGAGCTCAAGTGAGAAATCTCCCATTTCAAGAACTCGAACTTCATCACCATATTTCTCACCAAAGAGGGCCATCGCTCCCTTTTCAAGAGCTTGGTTCATCGTCATCTTGCTTGCTGTGACTTCAAGAGAGCTTGCAATCTTTTCATTGACGAGGTCTTGAACTTTTTTAAGTTCATCTTTTGAGAGTCCTTTAGGATGAGTAAAATCAAAACGGAGTTTATCGGGGCCAACATTCGATCCCGCTTGTTTAATATGATTACCAAGTACTTCAATAAGAGCAGCTTGAAGAAGGTGAGTCGCTGAGTGATTTCTCATTGTGAGTTGGCGATCTTTTGAATCAACTTCAAGGTTATAACTTTCACCAACTTTAAGACCATGGTTCTTTTTTACAAAATGAACAAAAAAGTCATCAATTGGTTTTTGGGTGTCCGTGATTTCAACAGTGTTTCCATCTAATAAAATCGATCCAGTGTCGCCCATCTGCCCACCAGATTCAGCATAAAACGGTGTTTGATCAAAGATAAGTCCATCATAGTTTTCATTGAGTTCAATGACATCGAGAAGCTTACTTTGAGTTTTAATATGATCGTAACCAGTGAAGGTCGTATTTCCAGACTTTTCTTTTGATTGATAATAAACTTGATTGTCGACACTGGCCCCGGCTTTCCAAGATTTCTTGGACTCTTCTTTTCTTTTTTCCATTAACTCTTCAAAGCCAGTAATGTCAGCTTTAAGGTTCTTCTCTCTCAGAAGGACTTCCGTAAGATCAACTGGGAATCCATAAGTGTCGTAAAGTTTAAAGATCGAAGCTCCTGGGAGAGTTTCATTTTGAAGATCGTTTTTAAGAGACTGGTTAAAAAACTTTAAGCCATTATCAATCGTCTCAAGAAACTTTTCTTCTTCGCCTTTAATGATTTTTATCGCAAGGTCGATGTTTGCCAGGTTTTGAGGATATTCCTGCCCAAGAATTTCAAAGACGGAAGGGATGAGTTTATCCATAAAAGGAAACTCAACATTGAGTTCTCTTAAGTGCCTGACTGCTCTTCGAATGATTCTTCTTAAAACATAACCTCGCCCTTCATTTGAAGGAAGGACACCGTCAGTAATAAGCATTGTTGTTGAGCGTACATGATCGGCAATAACTCTTTTACTTTCAATTGAACCTTCAACTTTACTCAGCTCAGTGATTTTATTGATTATTGGTGAAAAAAGATCCGTATCATAGTTCCAATAGCTTCCTTGCATCGCTGCTGCAATTCTTTCAAGGCCTGCTCCTGTATCGATAGAAGGCTTAGGAAGTTCAACTTTTTCAATTTTTCCATCAACTTTCTTTTTTTCATATTGCATGAAAACAAGATTCCAGATTTCGATGTATCTTTGTTCGTCATCGAGAAAGTCTTGGTCTTTTCCTGGTTTAAAGTTTGGAGTCGTGAATTTATCGCCGTGGTCATAAAAGATTTCACTACAAGGACCGCAGGGACCAACTTCGCCCATTTCCCAGAAATTATCTTTATCGCCCTTATCTCGAATTCTTTCTTGATCAAGGCCAATGTGCTTATTCCAGATTTCTCTGGCTTCTTTGTCTGTATAATGAACTGTGACGTAGAGTTTTTCTTTATCAATCTTTAGAACTTCAGTTAAAAACTCCCATGCGTATTCGATGGCCTCTTTTTTAAAATAGTCACCAAAAGAAAAGTTTCCAAGCATCTCAAAGAAAGTATGATGTCTTGCTGTGAAACCAACATTCTCAAGGTCGTTATGTTTACCTCCAGCTCTTACACATTTTTGAATCGTAACAGTTCGCTTTGATTCAGGAGTTTGCTTTCCTGTGAAAATGTCTTTGAATTGGTTCATTCCGGCGTTGGCAAAAAGGAGAGTGTCGTCGTTGTGGGGAACAAGACTTGAAGATGATATTTTTTGATGCCCTTTTGAATTAAAAAACTCTACAAATTTTTCTCTAATTTCTGTCGCTTTCACCGTTTATCCTTGAAATGAGTCTATCCTCTTTTCTAGCATAACGGGGGCATCTATGAAAGAATGACGCTCTGAGCGTTCGTTAGATTCCTCGTTCTCTGAGCCCTTCATGAATCTCGCCGTCGTTATGGCCTTTGGTACGCAAATAACGGTAAAGACTTGTCTTAATTTTTTGGGGGTCTTTCTTGTGGAGACTTGTTCTAAGTTTCTTATCAATCAATGTAAGAACTTGGTCAAAAGAACTTATTTGGTACTCGTGAAAGATGTGGAGAACCTCTTCCGTTTCCACATAAATTTCTTCTTGAGAAAGTTTTTGTTTTATAAAGCTTGGAGAACAACCTTTTCTCATAAAGGCCTTGATTCGGGCTTCCGTATAAAGATCTTCTTTAAGCCAATCTTTAAGAATAAGAAAATCAATAGTTTCTTTAACAATCTCTCTATTGTGATCTTTATCTAAGAGCTTTTTATTCATTTTAAAGCTTGAGTAGTCTTTCATTGAAAGAAGTTTCAAGGCATCACCAAGGCACTTTTTGTGATCTTCAGTTTTTGTGAAGTCTCTAATTTCGAAATAAAGGGGACTTTTTTCTTCTTGGTCTTTTGTTTGTTGATGATTTTCAGAAGGAGAGCAAGTCATCTCGTCGGGAGTTTCACCCGACGAGATGCTTTGGGTTTTTTGAATTGCTTGCCTAATATTCATTAGGTTTTATTGCAATGTCTTCTTAGTAGGTTTCTTCTTAGGAGTGGCTTTTTTTGTTTTTTCTTCAGTTGCTTCTGCTGGAGCGGCTTTTACTATCTTTGTGTCTTCGACAAGGCCATGCTTCAGCATGACTTTGTGCTTAATCTCACTCAGAACTTCAGGATTATCTCTTAGGAAGGTCTTAACATTTTCACGTCCTTGACCAATCTTTCCGTCGTTATAGGCAAACCAGGCACCAGACTTCTTAACGATTTCATGTTCAACGGCAATATCGAGAATGTCTCCTTCTTTAGAGATCCCTTGGCCGTACATAATATCAAATTCAACTTGTTTGAATGGAGGAGCCACTTTGTTCTTCACAACTTTAACTCTTGTTCTGTTACCAAGAATTTGGTCTCCATTTTTAATAGCAGCAATTCTTCTAATATCTAGTCTTACTGAAGAGTAGAACTTAAGAGCGTTACCACCTGTTGTTGTTTCAGGGTTTCCAAACATAACACCAATTTTCATTCTCAATTGGTTAATAAAGATCACTGTACAGTTTGATCTTGAGATTGAACCAGTTAGTTTTCTTAGAGCTTGAGACATAAGCCTTGCTTGAAGACCCATATGGGAGTCACCCATTTCACCTTCAAGTTCAGCTCTTGGAGTAAGGGCCGCAACTGAGTCGATGATAAGAAGGTTGACTGCTCCAGATCTTACGAGCATGTCGGCAATTTCAAGAGCCTGCTCACCACTATCCGGCTGAGAGATAAGAGTGTTAGGAATATCGACACCAAGCTTTGATGCGTAGCTTGTATCAAGTGCATGTTCAGCATCGACGAAGGCCACTGTTCCACCAGCTTTTTGACATTCAGCTGCAATATGAAGAGTAAGAGTTGTTTTACCTGATGATTCAGGTCCATAAATTTCAACAATTCGACCTTGAGGAATTCCGCCAATGCCAAGAGCGAGGTCAATTCCGAGGCATCCAGTAGGGATTGCGGGAATACTTTCTTTTTGCTCTCCATCAAGTTTCATGATGGCGCCTTTACCAAATTGTTTTTCAATTGAGGCCAGTGCTAGTTCGAGTGCTTTAGCTTTTTGTGGATCATTAGTCTTAGCAGTTGTGCTTGTGGTTTGCGTCATCTCTCTCTCCTTTATGAACTACGCTTGAGTATCATTCTTGTCACAATCCTTGTACAAGAATCGAACACTGTGCGGAATGAAGTCGTGCTTTAGTCCAAGTGTTTTTCTCTTTTGAAGTCCGTTAACTAAATCCATTATGTGCGTAAGTTATGCGCAAGTCAACGCATAAGTTTAAAAAATTTTTTGCGCATAGTGTACAAGAAAGAACTTTTGAAATTTTTCCAGAAGATGGATATCATTAAAGGAAGACAAGTTGCTGAAATTAAAATTGGAAGAGTTTATGTTTAAAAGTTTTATGATCCTTTGTGCTTTAGTTATTACATCGTGCGCAACAAGTAAAAAAAGTAATGAAGAACAAGTGGTCTTTGATGAGTTCACAACTTTGAACTTACGCTCATTCAATATTGCTTCTAGCGATACTAGCTGGGTTGCTTGCGACAAAGATTATTTAAAAAACGACTTAGGAATTTCTGGAAGAGATGCTGAAAGAAAACTTTCAGAGCTTTTGGGCCAACCTTTATCTGAAGGTCTTCAAGCAAACTGCGCGACTTATAAATGTTCAAAAGAAGAATGTTTAAATGCTGGTGACTATCTCGTCTTTTTAGAATCAGCGACATTTCTCGTTAAAAGATTAAAGAGACTTCAGTTCTCACAAACTCTTCCAAAAGAAATTTTTAATATTGAACTTGAAACGGATAATTGTTTCAACAAAAGTATTATTAACAGCTGTGCTCTTTTAAGCGCTCACTATAAGTTTAGAACTTATAACCAATCAGCTTTTACACGATCACGAACGAAAGAATGTGAACTTCTTGGAATTAGTCAAAGAAGTTGTAATTTCGATCTTTAAAAAATTGCTACTTATAGATTAAGCATGAAGTTTTAAGTCTGTTTCAGAGACTGCGCAGTCGATCGCTTGGAGAACGTGAACTTCAAACCGACAACCCCAGATGATATTGAAGCCCTGCGCCGTAATGCTTATGTTATCCCATTCTGCCTGATCTTTGGGAAAGCAAGCAACATCTTTAAAAGAAGAGAGGTCACATTCATATTTTTTTGGTTGGTTAGTTTCTATTTCGAGCCTAGGAAGCTTAAGAGCTTTTACGGAATGAACTACGATATCGGTTTGATCCATGGGAGATCCTTTCCTTTGATTGCTAATTTCCAAGCTTCATTAAGCTCTTTTCTCCTTTCAAGAACGAACTCTTGAACAATCTTGTTTCCACGTATTCCAATTGAGCCGGCCAATATTCTCCCGTCGAGAGAGACCACGACTTGCTTTCCAGAGAATATAGCATGAATATGAGGTTTTTTGTGACGTTTATTATCAAACCAATACATGTAGATAGCGATTCCAAAGACTTCTGAAATTCTCGGCATTTAACTTCCTTTTTAAGAAAGCAGTCTATTTCAGAAAATTTAGAGAATGCCTTAAATTGAGGTCAAGATGATTCCATTATTTCTAATATGAAATTCGTAAAAATCTTTTTGCTATAGACTTTAAATGAACTTTAAAACTAAAAATAAAGTTAATCCGGCGAGAAGCCCTGCAATCAAATCATCAATTACTACTCCTAGCCCCGTTTTCATATGTTTATCCACATAGGAAATAGGCCAAGGTTTAGCGATATCGAAAAAGCGAAAGACTGCAAATAAAAGAAAAGCCTCAAAAATACGGTCTCCGATAAAGAGAAA
>JBMYPC010000091.1:0-12749 GCA_049599895.1 Bacteriovoracaceae bacterium
TTCAATTTCTCATAAAGACTCAAGAAAACATGGATTGGGAGAGAATTAAAAAATACGCCGATCTTTTTTCAGAATGGGATGTCATTAATGAAATCAAAAAAAAGAATTAACTTAAATTCATACTTTGATTTTTTAAAGCAGTACTTTGCGCTTTTTAACTTCAAAAAAATTATAAGAAAAAAAATCAAGACGGACTTAAATCTACTTTGACTTTAAAAAGAGCAGCGCTAAAAAATAGAAATCATTAAGTTTCGAATTATGAATAGGTACGTGGTTACTTATGGGACTTGTCGCGTTGGATGCATGTGCTCCCAAAGGTAACCACGTACTTCTTACTAATTCAGAGCAACACAATCCATTTTTATCTAAATCGACTTAACCCAAATAAAGACTCGATCTTTTCCCGGAGGGTTTTCAGTACGCGTCCGACTTTCGTAAAGAACACCTTGGCGCTTTTTCATAACGTTTGAAAGAAAGTTCTCAGTATTACCTTTGGGAACAAAAAGATTGTAATAAAGGCCTCCTGGAACAATCGTTCCTGGTTTCACTTGCTCGGCTTGTTCGACAGAAAACTGTGTCAAAATGTCATTTAAAGATGCTTTAGATCCAAAGAGATCCGTTGATTTTAACATCACTCGATAAACTTTATAGCGACCGTAACGATAGGCCCTTAGACCTTTTTTACTTCCTTCTTCATAAGCAGATCTCTGGGCTTCAACATCCTCAACGTCCCCTTCAATCCCTTCCCATGAAGTTAGAATCACATCAGACTCGGTTCCGTCTCTTTGGATGATCTCACGTTCTTCGATATTTTCATCAGGCTTATCAAGGTTCTCAAGATCGACACCAAGACCTTCTGTCTTCGTAAACGATATAGGTTCACGATAAGTGATATCTTTATCTAGCCACTGAAGCTTAGGTTCATAGATACTGATTTTATCTTTAATGATTTTTTCATAGCGTTCATTGAAAAATTTAAGGCCTGCAAAAATTAAAAAACAAAGAACAAGAAGACCAAGAATGACTCCAGCGGTTCGAAAAACACCTTTCCAAATTGAGAAATGATCATCAAAGCTCTCTTCACCAGGAACTCTTTTGAATTGTCTTTTTATTTTTTTGAGAAATGTTCGCCAGTCTTCATAAAGAGTGATTTCAAGGCAAGGCATGATTTCATCGGCATGACTTCCCCTATCAGGCTTTTCGATATGAAGCTCTTTTGAAAGCTCTGAATAAGTAAGATAAGCATTGCTTGAAAGTTCATAAGTCACTTGAAATCGATGACTCAAATGCTCTTCAAGATAAGGGTATCTCTCAAGAAAAAAGCTTCGAAGCAAAGAGGCCACATGACCTAAACGAAGATTTGAAAGTTCTGACAAGCGAATAACAGAAGCATCTTTGTAAGTAAAAAGATAACAAATAAACTTCTCTCTCAACCATTCAAACCATGAATACAGAGGTCCTGTCTTTGAAGAATTAATCACAAAATCAAATCGTTCAAACATCTCACTCGTTTGAATATCATCTACAAAAAAGACTTCCCAGAAATCTTCAAACTCTTGAGTGTATCTTCCCTGCCACGTGATATCTTCTAGCTGAAGACAAAGCCATTCCCTAAAGTCGTTAAAATCAACGACTTTTAAAACTTCATGAATATTTTCAATCTCTACACTTTCACTCATTTTAAATTAACTCTAGCTTGCCCTTTCTAAATAAATGGCAATTCCCTGACCACCACCGATACAAGCTGAAACCATAGCGTTTTCTTTATCAAGTTTTTGCATTTGCCGAGCAGCTGTTAAAGTGATTCTTGCTCCAGTTGCAGCAAGAGGATGACCGATTGCAATTGATCCTCCCCAGAGATTTAATCTTTCTTGAGCTAACTCTAGTTCTTGAGCGCAGGCAATCGCTTGAGCTGCAAAAGCTTCATTAATCTCAACAATGTTCATATCATCAAGAGTCTTGTCCACTTTTTTAAGAACGCCTCTGATAGCAGGTGCTGGTCCTATCCCCATAATTTTTGGTTCGACGCCAACAACATGGTGATCAACAATTCGGGCCAGTGGTTTTAAATTATGTTCTTTCACAAATTCTTCATCGGCGACTAAGACAGAAGCTGCACCATCAACAATTCCAGACGCCGTTGCAGGAGTGACGGTACCACCCTTTTCAAAAGAGGCCCTCAACTTCGCCATCTCTTCAAGTGATCCATCCCCACGGACATGTTCATCTTGAGAGAGTTCTCCTCTTTTTAAAGCAACAGTACAAACTTCATCACTAAAATGACCTTGTTCATAAGCAGAACAGGCAAGCTTATGAGAGTTCAAACTAAACTCCTCGCAAGCTTCTCTTGAAATTTGAAACTTCTTAGCAAGGTTCTCTGCTGTAATTCCCATAGGAGTTCCGCAGTGCTTATCTGTTAATGAATCGAGAAGAATATCTTCTGATTTAAGTGCACCATACTTCGTTCCAAATCTTCCACCATAAGTCAGATGAGGAGCACCAGACATGGCCTCAGCACCGGCAGCGAGTACACACTTCGCTTCATCTCTTAAAATAATATTATAGGCATCAATGATTGCCTGAAATCCTGAACCACATAAACGGTTCACACTATAAGCTGGAGTTTCTAATTTACAGCCAAGTCTTAAAGCAAGATGTCTACCTGCATATAAGGTATCTGTTGTTGTTGGAATAACTGAGGCAAAGACAACATGATCAATAAGCTCGGGACTAATATTTAAACTCTGAATTAAAGCCCGAGAAGAATGCTCGGAAAGATCAACAGGAGAGAGGCTTTTTAGGCTTCCACCGAAGCGTCCAAATGGTGTTCTTCTACCGTCAACAATATAGATATTTCGGGCACTTGCGTAGCCTTTCCACTGGGCCATAATTTCCTCCTTGTTGGGTCCTAAAAGGTTAACATATGCTTTTAATCAGGGGTAGTTTTTTACCCTAGAAGTGAAGGAAATATGTCGGCTAATATTTCACAAGTACGTTTAAGACAGTATCAAGAACAACAGACGAAAAATAATCTCAACGAGATTAAAAAGATTAAGTCTGATCACAGTAATGTTGTTCAAAAAGAACTCAAGGCACAAAAAGTTGAGCTTACACGAATGCGTGATGATCATGATGACCAAATGGAAAAGCTAAAGTCTGACCTTGAAATCAAATTAACTGAACTTCGCGGAAAGTCTGATAGAACCTACTCTGAAGAAAAAAGACGACTTGAACAAGAAGTCACCGCCATGAAAAAAGCCCATGACGATAAAGTGACTGAAATCAAGATGAGTCATGAAAACGAGATTCAAGATCTTATTGAGTCTCATCAAAAATCTGTTGATCTTGCAAGACGCAGATTCTTAAAAGAAAAAGTAAAGTGGGAAAACGCCACTTAATCTTATAACCCTGCAAAAGGGATCAAAGGAATTGATCTCTAGGCCAAAACAAGGATTGTTATTATGTCTGAAAAAACTCCTCCGCAACAACAAGGCTATTTTATTAATGGTAAAGCGCAAATCATCGAGATGCTTGAACATATGACTCCTGATGAAAGAGACACTCTTATTCGAAACGTAAGAATGAGAAACCCTCAACTGGCCAGTGAACTTTTAGAAAAATCAACTTCATTCAGAGACCTTGATCGTCTTTCCGATCGAGACCTTCTTCCCCTTGTGGATGGAACAAACCCAAAAATTATGGGTCTTGCTCTTAAGACAGCTCCCGTGAGCTTTCAACGTCGAGTTCTCTCTCTTGCAGACAGAAACTATGCTGAAGAAGCTTACGCTATCATGAACCAACGTTATGCTAATGAAAGAAGAGATGCGACGAGAGCACAGAATAAGATTCTTTCTAGCTTTGCTCAGCTTGTTCGTTCGAAACGAATTGGGGTGAATTAATCATCCGAACTCTGATCTCGAAAGAGACATCATTTTCAATAACATTTTCTGCATTCTTTGGGGTTAAACTTAGAACAACTCATGCAACCTAATTGTACATAAGAGTCTCCCTCAAACTGATATCTCCCCTCTCCCCAAAACTCTATTTTACTTTTCAAACTAAATATTCGCACAGTTCCCCAAATTGCACTTCCAGAACTAAATGGAAAAACAGCAAATTCTAAAAACCCATCATTATCCAAATCAGCTAAATACTTTTGCTTTCTAATTCTCACGAAAGGAACCTCACTCCAATAAGCATCATCATCTCTTCTTAGCTTCATTCTTTCCACAACTTTGCCATCTTTAATTCTTAGAAGTTCTTGATACCCTCTTTCGTAAAGATCTTCCGAGTTTTCGTTTATCACCTTAAAATGAATTATGATTTTCTCATTATTATTTACTTCTAATTCTATTTTCCAACAAGGTGTATCGCCGATCTCATAAACCTTAAATTTTGAATCAACTGTACAGCGAACCTTAAGCTTTTTATTGAAGTCATAAACATTCGTTTCTCTGGAGCCTGGATTATTGTTTGCGATAGAGCATCCGCCTAAAGTCAAAAAATAAGAAACTAAAAGTAAACTAATTTTTAGATTTTTCGTATAGGTCAAAAACCTTGTTTGCATATTTTTCTCCCTCTTTATCCCAAGAATGATAATACCTGACACCTCCATACATTCGGTCTTTTTTTAATTTTTTCTTTTTCCAAGGTGATGTTGTAACTTTATAAATTAACCAGCGAGTTCCTGCTGCTATATTTGTGTTTACCTCTCGAGCTTCTTCTTGGGTTATATCTATATTTGCTTTACGAACTTCGTTTCCAAGCTTTCGAGCTAAAATCCTCATTGTCTTTTTTAGAATTTGCATAAGTCCTGTTGCTGAACTTCCTGGCATTTTTGTAATAACTCTTTCTCTAAAACTCGACTCGATTGCAATGATTGCTTTTACAAGTAACGGATCAATATCCTCTTTAATTAATCCCTGATTTTTCCAGTATTTTAACCAGAACTGTATTAGTTGATCGTATTGACCTTTATCTTGTGGAAAGCCTTTAATTTTTTTTAGTGTTTTGTATTTGTACTTATCTTTTAGGTCTTCATAGATATAATTCAAGTTTGATTTATAAAGAAAATGCCTCTTAGATTTAGAGTTTTTGCGACAATGAGCCTCCACAATGTGCTTAATTCCTCTTTTGCTTATCCTAATATGCCTATTTACATAGTGAAACCCAGGTCTACATTTCATCTAACTTTTCCTCTAGAAACAGCTCCAGGTTTGTAATCCAAGCCCCATCTCCGCCAGGATATTTTGAATCAACTTGAGCAATACACCACATTTCATCAGGTTTCAAAAACTTCACTGAATTCCAAAACCCCTTTCCTATTTTAGGAGCTGTGGAGGATTTAATTTCAATCGCTATCTTTTTGAGCCCCTTCTTAAGGACAAGGTCAATTTCATTACCAGTAGAGTCTCTGTAAAAATACGCGTCCCATTTTGAAAAACTTGTAATTATATTCTCTATAACAAGTGTCTCAAAAGATCCGCCTACGACGGGATGGCCAAGTAAATCATTTATTTCATGTATTCGTAACAAAGAATGAAGTATCCCCGTATCTCTAATATAGACTTTGGGCGATTTAACTAAACGTTTTTTTTCATTAGTGTAATAAGGCTGTAAAACTCTAACTACTAAGGTTTCTTCTAAAATGTGAATATAGTTCTTTATGGCATGAATAGAGACATCTAGAGAAGAAGCGAGCTTAGCATAGTTCATCAATTGTCCTTGCGTATGTGCAAGCATTGTCCAGAATTTTTTTAAAACACTTGCAGGAACTCGAAAGCCAAGACTTGGAAGATCTCTTTCTAAAAATGACTTTATGTAATCGTTCCTCCAACTAAAAGAAGTCTCATCATCTTTTGCAAGTAGTGACCTTGGGTAGCCTCCCCTCAACCAATATTCAAAAAAGTTTATGTCTAGTACTTCCAATCTCAAAAACGGAGTTATTTCCAGATAAGCAATTCTCCCTGCTAATGTCTCCCCACTTTGCTTAATTAGGTCTCTTGATGCTGAACCTAGAATTAAAAACTGTGTGTTCCTCTCTTTACTGTCAATAACTCCTCTCAGTACTTTAAAAAGCTCTGGAAGGTGTTGGATCTCATCTAAGCATATTAGCTTGTCAGCATTAACACTCAAGAATAGCTCTCGATCTTGCTCAATTTTTTCTCGGTCAGAATCAAGTTCAAGATCAAGATAAACGGACTTTTCAAATTGGCCCACAATCATTTTTGCCAAGGTTGACTTACCAACTTGCCTTGCTCCAAGCAAGGCCACTGCCGGATTATTTTCTAATCTTTTTAAAAATTTTTGAGTAATGTACCGCTCTATTTTTTGCATATGTAATGACTATACTCACATTTACAAAAAAGTCAAATAACTCTTTAATTTCAGTCGCTTAGAAATTACGACAAAGCGCAAAATAAGATTCTTTCTAGCTTTGCTCAGCTTGTTCGTTCGAAATGAATTGGGGTGAACTAACTCATACGATGTATTCTTGAAAGACAGTAACTCTCTGTTTTACTGAACAAGATATTCTAGAGGAAGCTCGTCATAAAGCACGCTTCCATAGCGAAGACCTCGAGTAGAAACGCTCATTTTTTCAATTTCAAGCTGAAGGCAAATGGCCCTTAAAACTCGGGCTCCAGCAACGATTGTTTCTTGTCTTTTACCAAGAAAAGGGTATTGAGTTTTAAAATCATCATCATCAAGATCTTGAAGACATTGAATAAACTTCGTTAATTTATTGAAATCAATAACAACTTCATTCACTTTTTTTTCATCAAAGTTTGAAGTTCCAAGAGTCATTGCCGCTAAGGCCGTAATTGTTCCGGCGACGCCTACGATCTTGGCGGTTTTATAGGGTGAAAGATCAAAGTCTTTAAAAATTTTATCGAGATTCTCTTGAAAAACACCATCATCAATATAGTCTTTTGCTCTCACTGAACCAATGGGAAGACTAATGGTTTCATCAACTTTAAACGGATAAGTTTGGGCTTTAATAAGCTCGGTTGAAGCTCCACCAATATCAAGAATCACAAGTTCTTCTTCTTCTGAGCTTCCGTAGCTAATTCCTTGAGCAGTAAGAGTCGCCTCAGTTTCAGCAGTGACGATTTGAATTTTAAAACCAAGGTCCTTTTCAATTTCTTTAATAAAACTTTGAGAGTTACTTGTTGCTCGCATGGCCTCAGTGGCGGTAACGATCACATCTTTTGGCTTAAAATCATATTTTTTAAGTTCTTTTTTGTATTTTTTAAGAATCTTGAAGGCCGTCTTTTGGGCATCCATGGATAATTTTCCTTCTTTATCCACATTTTTTCCAAGTCCTGCAATTTCAGACATTGAAACAATGTCCTCAAAACCTGTTTTCGTCACATTTGTAATCAATAGCAAAATGCTATTTGAACCAATATCGATAGAAGCCTTAAACATTGAGTTGTTCCTTTAAGTTTTTGATCTTTGGATCAAAAATTCCTTTTTCACAGATGATCCCAGTGAGATGCTCAAAAGAAGTAATGTCAAAACTTGGATTATAAGCATTCACATCACGATGGGAAATCTTTTCATTTTTAATCATTTTGATTTCATCATCTGATCGAAGCTCTATTTCAATAAAACTTCCATTTTCACATTCAAGATCAAATGACGTTAAAGGGGCGACTGTAAATATAGGGATATTGTAATGAGACGCAATGATCGAAAGTGTCGAAGTTCCCACTTTATTAGCCGTATCTCCATTGGCAGCAATTCGATCGGCTCCAACAAAAATAGCGTCTACCATTTTGTTGCCAAGAACATTAGAAAAAGCGCCTTCAACTATAATTTGATGGTTTATTCCCATTTTATAAAGTTCATAAGAAGTCAGTCTTGAGCCTTGAAGATAAGGTCTCGTCTCAGGAACTATGACATTATTAAGTTTATTTCTTTTATGGCATTCTTCAATTACACCAAGGGCTGTTCCCATCGATCCACAAGCCAATCTTCCGGTATTACAGATCGTCATCAGATTCAGAGATCGATCACCATACTTTTCTAAAAGCCAATCATTAGCAAAGTTTGCCATTTTTTGATTATTGGAGTCGAGTTGATCGATTTTCTTTTGAGTTAACTCAAAAACTTTTTCAGCAATCTCATTATGACCCAGATTTGATTGGTGGAGCTCTTGAATATAAGGAAAAGCATCATCAAGTTCAAAGGCCAAATTCACAGCAGTTGGTCTTGCTTTTTTTAAATGATCACAAGCTTTCGTCAATTCGTCCAAGTTGAAATCTTTATGATTTTTAATCCAAAAACCAAGTCCATAAAGAGCTGTAAAGCCAATTAAAGGAGCTCCTCTTACTTGCATCTCTTTGATCGCAATATAAGTCCCTTCTAAGTTTGAAACCTCATGGACCACTTCTGCATGAGGAAGAAGTTTTTGATCAATCACCTTAAGAATAGAGTTTTCAAATCGTATGGGGTGGACAGACATGAGATTTCCTTAAACGAGACTAATAGGAGCGAACTTAGCCAGAAATTTCTTTTTATCACCATCGAAAAACTTGATGACAATTTTTTCTTCATTGCCACGACCATCCGTTGAGACAATCTCACCCTCTCCATAAAGCTCATGAACAACTCTTGAACCGATAGAGAACTTACTGGAAGATGTTCCATAGCTTCTTTTAGGCTTTGTTTCATTTTGAATAATCACTTTATCAAAATCATCATACGATTCTTGGTAGAAATCATCATATTCTGGAGTGATCTCTTCTTCTTCTTCACTTCCACCCTCATCGTAGGCTGCCCCACCTTCGACATAAGCACCACTTGGAGTTCGCCATTCTACGTACTTTGAAGGAATTTCATCAAGAAATCTGCTTGGCCCATTATAGCGAACCTGGCCAAAGAGAAGTCTCGATTGAGCAAAAGTGATATAGAGGGTTTTCATTGCTCTGGTCATTGCAACATAGAAAAGCCTTCTTTCTTCCTCAAGTCTTTCATCTCCTTCTTCTAAGGATTGAAAACTTGGAAAGATATTTTCTTCAGCTCCTACAACAAAGACGTAAGGAAACTCCAAGCCTTTTGCTCCATGAATTGTCATAAGAGAGATTTCACCATTTTGGTTTTCTTCAGAAATCTTTTCATTAGCATCAAGAGTCACTGTCTCTAGAAAGTTCCCAAGACTTGGATTCGAACTGGTTTTCTCAAATTGCATAATCGCTGATTCAAGTTCTTCCAAGTTTTCGATTCTGGCCTGGCTTTCATAATCTTTTTTCGATTCAAGATTTTGATAATAACCAGATCCATGAAGAAGCTTTTGATAAATAAAACGAGCTTCTGTGTTATTGTCCGCTTCAAGTTGGCATTCCACAATTAAAGAACAAAACTCTTTTAATGATGAACGAACTCTGGAACTTAAGCGCATATGCTTAAAGTCTTCATAGTTTTCATCAATTTTTTGAACAATCTCAAGAAGGCTGCAACCTTGGGCCAATGCCTCTTGTTCAAACTTTCTAAGACTTCCTGGACCAACTCCTCGAGTTGGAACATTAATCACTCGGCTAAATGCTAAGGAATCTTTTGGGTTCACGATTAATCGCATATACGCCAAAAGATCTTTAATCTCTTTACGTTCGTAGAACTTAATCCCACCAACAATTCGGTAAGGAAGATTCTCACCTCTTAAATAATCTTCAATAATACGAGATTGAGCATTGTTTCGATAAAAAATGGCAACATCATCAAAGCTGACATTCTCATCACGAAGGTTTAAGACCGTATCAAGAATAAACTCAGATTCTTTTTTATCATTTCGACATTCGATAATATTAACAAGCTCACCACCCTCTTGTTCAGTCCACATTTTCTTCCCTTTTCTTAGGGAATTATTTTTGATGACCGCAGAGGCTGCTTCAATAATCACACCAGTAGATCTATAGTTTTGCTCTAGCTTAATGACTTCTGTTTCAGGATAGACGTCTTCAAAATCAAGAATATTTCGTATGTCCGCCCCACGCCAGGAATAAATTGATTGGTCTTCGTCACCAACCACACAAACATTCTTTCTCTCACCACAAAGATAAGTCATAAGCTCAAACTGAGCTCGGTTGGTATCTTGATACTCATCAATTAAGAGGTAGTGAAATTTCTTTTGATATCTCTCAAGAACTTTGGGGTATTTTTCAAAGAGTTCAAGAACATGAGTGATCAACCCACCAAAATCAACTGCATTGGATGAATGGATCTCTCGTTCATACTCAAGGTACATGTCATAGAAAGGATCTTCTTTATCGACTTCATAATCCATCTCTGCTTCACGAGTCGAAAAATAACCAATATTTTTAAGCTCATCAATAAAATAAAGAACTTCAGAAGGGGCCACTTCACGAGTCGAAATCCCTCTTCTAGCAAGAAGTTGTTTTACAACACTCTTTGATTCTGAAGTGTCATAGATCGTAAAGTTTTGACTAAGTCCTAAGAACCTTGCTTCCGACCTTAAAAGTCTTGCGCAAAAAGCATGGAAAGTTGTGACTTGTAATGCTCCGGCATCATAATCAAGCTCTTTTGAAATTCGATCCCTCATTTCTTTAGCGGCTTTATTAGAAAACGTAAGGGCCAAAAGATTATAAGGACTAATTTTTTTTGATTGAAGAATATGAATAATTCGGCTCACAAGAGTTCTGGTCTTTCCAGATCCAGCTCCTGCTAAAATCATCACAGGCCCTTCTGTTGTTTGAACGGCATGTCTTTGAGATTCATTAAGACTTGAAAGATTCAAATTCGATCCTTATTCAACGGTTACAGATTTTGCGAGGTTTCGAGGCTTGTCGATATCAGTTCCTTTAAACTTTGCCATGTAATAAGAAAGAAGTTGGTTCACCACATTAATATAAAGTGGTGCATACTCTTCAACTCCAGCAAAATTTAAAGAAATATAATGATCAACTTCTGCTTTTAATCTTTGGTTTTTCACATCACCAATGGCAACGATGACACCTTTTCGGGACTGAACTTCTCGAAGGTTGGCATAGCTTTTATCGTAATGATCAGGTCCGAGAACCGCAATGTTCACCATCGATTCATCAATGAGAGCGATCGGTCCATGCTTAAGCTCCCCTGCTGCGTAACCTTCAGCATGAACATAAGCAATCTCTTTAAGTTTTAATGCTCCCTCTAAAGAAACAGGATAATAAAGACCTCGACCAGTGAAAAGAAAACCTTTTTTATCATAAATTGCTTCAGCAACTGTTTTAATCTCTTGCTCACTTGCAATGAGATCAGAAATTCTTCCGGCAAGAAGATTGAACTTCTCACCGATTTTCGCTTCAGCCGTTTTTAAATCTTTTGCTTTTAATGATTCAGCAAAAAGAATTCCCGTGAGAACCATTTGCGTGAAGGCCTTTGTACTAGCAACACCGATTTCGGCGCCAGCTCGAATCGCAAGGTTATGATCACAACCTCGATAGAGGCTGCTCCCCTCAACATTAATAATCGAAAGTGTTTTTAAACCACTCTCTTTACAAAGAGTTTGAGCCGCAAGCGTATCGGCAGTCTCGCCCGACTGGCTGATAAAAACCCCAAGATCTCCCTCGAGGAGAATCGGACCACGGTAACGAAACTCAGAAGCCAATTCCACCTGAACAGGGATTCTGCAAATGTCTTCAATATAATCACGGATTAAAAGACCTGCATAAAAAGCTGTTCCACAAGCAGAGATAAGAATTCTTTTTGGAGTTTCTTTAATCACATTCTCGAGCTCAACTCTTCCCTCACCTTCAAAATAATAGCGAGTGATTGATCTCATGAGTTCCGGTTGTTCATGAATCTCTTTCAGCATAAAGTGCTCAAAGGATCCCTTCTCTGAAACTTCGTGAACAAAATCTTGATTTCGAGAATCATATTTTTTTGTTTTCTCAAGCTTAAGGTCATAGAAATTAATTAAGTTTTGATTGGCTGCACTTAATTCACAAAGAACTCCATCTTCGGGGAAATAGAGTCTTTCTGCAATTCCAGCAAGGGCGTAAGGGTCAGAGGAAACAAGTGCATCTGATCCCACTTTATTAATACCACAAACAAGTGGAGCACCTTTTTTGATAGCAAAGATATCTGAAGTCTCAGAATTAAGAATCACAAACGCTGAATTTCCTTTCACTTTTTTAAAGGCCTCAACAATTACTTCCTTAAAGTCTTTAAACTTGCCTTTGTAATGAAGAACGAGTTGAAGAAAAACTTCCGAATCAGTTTGAGAGTTAAACTTATGACCTTCCTGAATAAGAAAGTCTCTTAACTCCTCAGCATTTTCAATAATTCCGTTATGAACAATGGCAATGCCTTTATCTTCATGGGGATGAGAGTTCACATCATTGACTTCACCATGGGTCGCCCAGCGAGTGTGGCCAATACAAGTTCTTGCCACATGGTTTTTGTCCTCAAGAATTCCAACTAGATTATTTAACTTTCCCGATTTTTTATAAACATTGAACGACTGCTTATCATCAACAAAACTCACTCCTGCTGAATCATAGCCTCGGTACTCAAGTCTTTTTAAACCTTCGAGTACGATATCAAGCGAGTTCTTTGGCCCTAAATGCCCAACAATTCCACACATGGCACACCATTTCCTTAGGATTTCTAAAGCCTCTAACTTAGCACTTTCCCTTAGGGGTGTCGATTTCTACAAGGTTTTGGCGCGCGGCAAAGTGATTGATTTCTAATCTTTATCGAGATAGGTAAGCCCTCACCGGCTTTCCCTCTCACAACACCTGGCATAC
>JBMYPC010000092.1:0-12509 GCA_049599895.1 Bacteriovoracaceae bacterium
TCACAAGAGGCTTCACCGAAAGATAAAGTCATTTCAAAACCTTTACCAATCGCTTTGATCTCTTTTTTTGAGTCATCAAAGTTTACGTCAGCTTTAACGTTATATTTTGCCACATACTCAGGAGTCACTTCAGCCTTTGCTTTTGTGTACGCATCTTCTGAATTATCAGTATGACTATAGTTAACGACTTTATCTGCCATGATTATCTCCTTAAATATTATTTAACACCTGTTGAGCCAAAGCCTCCAGCACCTCTTTCTGTACTTGAGAGAACTTCTGTCACTTCAAAACTGGCCTGTGTAATGGGAGCAAAAACCATTTGAGCAATTCTTTCGCCGTGGTTGATTACAAGATCTTCTTCGCCAAAGTTTCCTAAAATAATCTTCACTTCGCCTCTATAATCCGCATCGATGGTTCCGGGACTATTGACCACAAGTAATGATGTTTTTAATGACAGCCCAGATCTTGGTCTGATCTGAACTTCAAAACCAGTAGGAATTTCAAAAGCCAATCCCGTTGGAACAAGCACACGCTCACCTTTTTTTATGACAAGCGTGTCTTTATTCTCAAGAGAGGCCCTTAGGTCGGCCCCTGCAGCCAATGATGTTTCATAAGCTGGAAGAGGAAAACTTTCATCAAAGTGATCAAGCTTTTTAATTTTAATCGTTTGATTCATTTCCCTCTCCTTAACACTTAATAAATTAAGCTTCTTTTTTAGTTAACGACTGAACGGCTTTTGCTGAAAGCTTAAATCTTCCCATTCGATCAACTTCAAGAACTTGAATCTTAATTTTGTCACCTTCTGAGACATATTCGTTTGGATCAGAAACTCTTTCATCAGCAAATTCACTGATGTGAACGAGCCCTGAAACTCCTGGGATAATGTCAACGAAAGCACCGTATTCTTTAATTGTCACAACAGTCGCTTCGTATTCTGCTCCAATCTCTGGACCATTGACTGTCAATAAGCTGTAAGCAATACAAGCATCAACTTGTTCTTTGTTGTCACCAAGAACTTTAACTGTTCCGTCATCTTCAATTTCAAGAGTCACGCCAAAGTCTTCTTGAATCTTTTTTATGATTTTTCCACCTGGCCCAATAATGGCACCAATTTGATCTTGCTCTAGCTTGAATGAAGTCATTCTTGGAACATGATCTTTGTAATCATCTCTATGAGCTGTAATCGCCTTTTCCATCTCTGAAAGAATATGGAGTCTTCCAACATGGGCCTGCTCAATCGCTTTGGTCATAATTTCATTGGTAATACCAGTGATTTTAATATCCATTTGAATTGCAGTAATACCTGTTTTCGTACCTGCAACTTTAAAGTCCATATCACCAAGATGATCTTCATCACCAAGGATATCACTTAAGATTGTAAATTTATCACCTTCAGAGATAAGTCCCATTGCAATCCCAGCAACAGGCTCTTTGATAGGAACACCAGCATCCATTAAGGCCATTGAACCAGAACAAACTGATCCCATTGAACTTGAACCATTAGATTCAAGAACCTCACAAACAACTCTTGTTGTGTAAGGATAACCATCATCTGGACCAGGAACAACTGGCTTAATGGCTCTTTCAGCTAAGTTTCCGTGCCCTTGTTCTCTTCTTCCTACACCACGGACTCCTCTGGCCTCACCAACAGAGTATGGAGGGAAATTATAATGAAGGTAAAACTTATCAAAGTTTGTCCCCACAATACGGTCACTCATCTGCTCACCTTGGTTTCCACCAAGAGTCACAGTAGAAAGAACTTGAGTTTCTCCTCTTGTAAAAAGAGATGAACCGTGTGGAGTCTCTAAGATATTTGTTTCAACTTCGATTTCACGAACTTCATCAAGCTTTCTTCCACCAATTCTTTTTTCTTCTAAAAGGATGTCATTTCTCATCACTTCATAAAGAACTTCTTCTATAGCTTTTCCGATTTCTTTTTTGATCGCATCGTCTTCACGAAGAGCAAAGTCAGCTGGTGCAGCTTCAGCAGCGGCAATAATTTTCTTTTTAAGCTCGCGGATACTTCCACCTCTTTCCATTTTATCTGTGACTTCAAGACACTTTCTCACATCACCATTGTAAAGTTCTTTTACTTTATTGATGCAAGCTTCATTGGCCTCAGCTGATTGAAAAGGTCTTTTCGCTTTACCGTGTTTTGCTTGGATATCTTTTACGAAATTACAGTATTCACGAATATTATCGTGAGCAAAGTTAATCGCTTCTAGAATTTCAGCTTCAGGAACGATATTGGCTTCACCCTCAACCATAAGAATTGCATCCTGGCTTGCGGCAACAGCAATTTCAAAATCAGAGTTTTCCCATTGATCGTGATCTGGGTTGATCACCATTTTTCCATCAATTCTTGCCACTTTACATGTCCCAATTGGACCTTCAAAAGGAATGTCTGAAAGACAAAGGGCTGCTGAAGCACCAAGTCCAGCAAGAATCTCAGGGTCACCTTTACCTGTGTAAGACATCACTGTACAAGAAACGACAGTGTCAAACATATACCCTTCAGGAAATAGAGGCCTTAATGGTCTATCAATTAAACGAGCATTAAGAGTTTCTTTAACACTTGGACGACCTTCACGCTTTAAAAATCCACCTAGGAACTTCCCAGCTGAATAGAACTTTTCAGTGTATTCAACAAGAAGTGGGAAAAAGTCTTGTCCGTCTTTGACTTCTCGAGCACTACAGACAGTGACAAGAACCTGAGTTCCTTCACTTGATACAAGAACTGAACCATCAGCTTGTTTAGCAAGCCTTCCGGTTTCAACTGTTACTTCTTTACCCCCATAATTAAGGGTGTAAACATGTTTATTATTTAACATACATACTCCTGTCCCAAACTGATTCAATCAGTATTGGATCAAATTAAATTTGAAGAAATTGTTGGGAAGAAGTTTTGAATAATAAGGACAATTCAGATTCAAAATTTTAGATTTTAAACCTCAATAATCCCACTATTCACTTCAATTCCAACAGCCTCCACAAATGGTCAATATACAAAAAAAGAGGGCCTAGTAGACCCTCTTAAATTTTTTATAATCTTAACTAAATCTCAACCTATGTGACTAGTAAAACTAAGCTTTTTGATTACTTTCTTAAACCTAGTTTTTTGATAAGGCTTTGATATTTTTCTGGCTCAGTTCTTTGAAGATACTTTGAAAGGTGTCTTCTTTGACCAATCATCTTAAGAAGACCTCTGTTTGAGCTATAGTCATGAATATTCTTCTCGAAGTGAGGTCTAAGATTATTGATTCGAGTTGTTAAAATAGCAATTTGAACAGCAGCACATCCACTGTCTTTTTCACCTTTTCCAAACTCTGTTCCGTACTCTTTAATTAGTGTTGATTTTGCTTCTTTTGTGATCATTTTGATGACTCCTTATTCCAACTCTCAAGCTCGTTTTGAACCTAAGTGAAGGTTGGCGTTTAAAAATTAGTAAATGCTTTTATCTTAGATACTTAGACATGTAAAGTTTTAAGTTTTTCATAATCTTTAACTCAACTTGTCGTATTCGTTCTCGGCTTACACCATATTTATCAGCAATGGCCTGAAGCGACAGAGGGGCTTCACTAAGAAGCCTTTCTTTAAAGATAAACTTGTCTCTATCAGGGAGTTCTTTAACAAAATCATTGAGGTTATCCTCAAGAATTTCAAGACTTTGCATATGCTCGACTTCATCTTCTGGCCCGATAGATGAATCTTTGAGCATATCTCCAAGAGTTGAATTTGAGTCATGAGGACGAAGCGGAGTGTCAATGCTGACATCGCCACTAGTGGGTGAAAGCCTCTTTTCCATGGTCACCACGGCTTTTTCACTGACACCCAGGTTTTCAGAAAGAACCTTTTGAGTCGGCTCAATCCCCATCTGTACCAAACGCTCTTTTTCTTTCAAAAGATTATAAAAGAGTTTCTTTTGCTCATTGGTCGTGCCAATTTTCACCAGTCGAAAGTTATCGAGGATAAACTTTAAGATATAGGATCGAATCCACCAGCTAGCGTAATAACTAAGTTTTGCTCCTTTGCTGCTATCATATTTTGACACGGCCTTCATAAGACCGATATTCCCCTCTTGAATAAGGTCCATCACATTTTGATAGGCCCTGCGATATTCCATAGCAATTTTTACAACTAATCTTAAATTGTGAACCACTAACTTTTTTGCAACATCAATATCACCGGATTCTTCAAGGGATTTAACAAGCTCCTTTTCCTCCTCCTGAGAGAGAAGCTCATAGCGGCTTATTTCTTTCATATAAGCTGAAAGAGGATCTTGGGCCCTACCAAGGTCTGAACTTGGGAGGTTTCCAGGAGAGTCAAGGTTTATAGGGAGTTTGAGGTCCTCTGAGGCCGTTACTTTGTCTTCATCTTTTTTTAAAGATTCAACTTCAATGACATCAGGGTTAACAACCTTAACCTGATCCTTTTCCTTATGGTTTTGATCACTCATGAAGGCTTTATATAGTAATTACAAACTCCATGACAAGCTTACGACAAAAAGCTATGAGACCAAAAGAAATACGAAATAGGGATATTTATGAAAACCATCCTAGGGCTTCTTGTTTTATTAATTTCAGCAAATATTCAGGCCAATATTTTACCTATTGGTCAAAAAGTGCATTGTGCTTTTAGCGATGAACCTGATGGCTTTGTTATAAAGAGACTCTCCGATCATCTTTTTCAAGTACACTCAGGAGGTGCTGAAACAGATTATTATCGAATTACTTTTGCTAAAGGAAACCAAGTTGAAATGGTTCGAACGATCCAAGGGGGCCTTGACCAAACCTCTGAAAAAGTCAAAGAAGACCAATGGTTAACCCTTATTCAAAAACCAGATAATAGTTTTCAGCTAAATTCTAAGATTCAAAAGAAAAAAAGTCGTCTTGCGAGACCTTGTAAGCTTCTTAAAGAATAATTTTCACTGTTTTTTATTGCTCGATGCTTGAACTCACCGCTCGGTAACGATCATTCATGTACTTCAATGCAAACGGTGCGTAGTTGAAAGTGATAGGGACTTGAATAAACTGATTGTCACCATTTCGATATGGACTTTTGGGATAAAGAGAGATTTGGTTCACAAGCTCTTTAGCAATGAGCTTTGAGATTTGATCCCGCCATGGAGTAAAGGCCAATTTGTCTTGGGCCTTAAGAACTTGATCTTCAATCGCTTTTTCGATTCGATTAACAGAAGATTCATTTTTTCCCATAGGATAGGGATTGGGTTTTTCTAAGAGCTTTTGAACATGATTAATAACTGCCTTTGAAAGCTTTATATTAAACGTTGTTGAGAGTTTTCCTAATCGCTGGTGTTCTCGATCAAACTCTCCAAGATTAACATCAATCTCTACAGAAAAGTTTCGACGATGTGGCTTAAAATAAAGCTTTCGATCAACGACCTCTACTCTTAAGGCCTCTTCATAATGGATATTCTCTTCACCTTTTTCTTTAATATCTCGTGCCCATCTCCCCCAGCTATGATCAAGACCAAGTCTTGCTAGCTTAATATAATCAGAGAAACTCTCGACTCTGAAAGCAAATTCAGGAACCCCAGTTAGTAAGGCCGTCATTTGACCAACCATTAAATTCTCTACATCAAAGCTTTGCTCTCTCATCCATTTTTGAATTTGTTCGAGCTCTCCTTTAGTTTCATAGCTAATATCGCGAAATGATCCACAATAAACTCTCTTAAGATCATTCTCATAAGAGACAAAACCAACACCCTTTAAAGCGTTTTCAAATTCACTACGTTCAGTGATTTCACGACAGATTAGACCATTACAAAAGACTTTTGTGGTTTTTTGATTTCTTTTCAAAAGGATTTGATTGCTCACTTTGTCCCAGTCAAGGGCCTGACCACTGAGCTCTCGAATGAGATAAGAAAAAATCACGGGATTTTTTAAAAGTGGCACCATGAGACGGTATTGCCCAAGGTTTGTTCCCCAACTACAAAAACTACGAAAAAGAAGAATTGTGGTTTTTAGCTCGTTTTCCAAAACTTCAATTTTAGGTTTATACTGGTCAAGTTTTGATGAAAAAAGTGGATGCCCATCCAAGCTTGGAAGAACGTCAAAACTTTCATCGTAATAGCCAAACATTAACTTCTTTAATTTCTCAAGAGAGATCACACTGGTGTTCAATGAACAATAATTTCCCCAAATATTGGTCACTAGATTTTCATATTGATCTTTGGAATAACCAAGGGCCTTACTGTATTCACTTATGGCCTTAGACGTTTTGAGAAGACCTATTTTCTGTAAAGTTGCTGCGACAGAAAGGTTCACTTGTTCTTTTTGCCAAACCTCTTCTTTAAGTCTTGTAAAGTTCTCAGAACAGAACTTTTCAAGGTTTTTTCCTTCCTCATAAAAGCCTCTGTAATTAGCAAGGTGCTTTTTGTGCTTAAGCTGGGTATTCACATCAAAGTCTCGTGAGATTTTGAAAAGATGATCAAGGGGATCGCTAAAACTCAACTGCACATCACTTAAATAGTCTTCGAGAGTGATATTTTCGATGGGAATAATCGCATTTGCTGAATTTGACAGCAAAAACAATGGAAATATCAATAAAAGGGCTCTTAAAGAAGTGCTCATAACCGAGTCTTTAACTCCATTTAGTAAATATCTTCTATAAGGTCTGTCGGCTAAATTGCCGATAATCTTAAAAAGAAAGCGTTCATTGGAATTTATGAAAAGCGTAAGAAAGACCTTATTAACACTGATAATCTGCTCAAAACTTGTTTTGATGGGTTTTTCAGTAAAAGCTTTTGCTGGGAGCTTTGAAAAATACTCATTTCAAGATGATTTAAAGCATCTTAGTAGTTACCTCACAAGTGTTGAAGAGGCCAAACAGGATTACGTTCTGCTTTCGTTAAGCAAAGTCTTTATGATCAATGGCGATCTCAATAAGGCCCAGTATTTTCTTGATAAGATTCAAAAACCCAATTCTAAAGTCGCACTGATAAAGCGCTACTATCAAGGGATGATAAATTTTTTAAATGATGACTACATAGCAGCTTACCAAAAGCTCGACTACGATCGTTTTTATGAAAGCTCTGCCTACCCTAATGTTTGTCTTCTTAAAATCACAACGATGATGGCCATCCCCGAAAAAGTTCCAGGCCCGATTCTAAGAAGAGAGTATAATCGCTGTCATAATCGAACCATCGAGTTCTCATCGACTGAGCACTTTTGGACCAATACTCTGACATTGTTTCGATCTCATTACAAAGATGCTCTCAATGGGAAAATACTTGAAAGCTATCGTTACGTTCTTGAAGATATTGACCTTTTGAGAATTTGGTTAAAAGCTGGGCTTATCATGAACAAACAAGAGGTACTTGCTAAGTTTCTCCCTAGTGTTAACCCAAGTTTTTATGAATCTGCTCATATTCGAGAGCTCATTGGTCTTGTTTACTTTCGTTTAGGAAAGTTTGAAGATGCTTTTAAATATGTTGAAGACTTAAACACTCCTAATGCACAAAACCTCTTAGGGCTCATCAAAGTCAAAGAAGAAAAACTTGAACTCGCTTTAGGACATTTTCAATTGGCCTTAAAGAAAAAGAAAAATAGCCTCAACGCCTTAAGACATGCACTGGCCCTTACTTGGATATTAGAGCAATGGAATATTGGAACGAAACTTGTGGATAAGGTTCATGGTTCAAACTTCAAATGGGAGCATAAATTGGCCCTTAAGGGTGCCTTTCATGCATTCCTAGGTGAATACAAACAACTCCACCTTGTAACGTCACTTCTCGAGTCACAATACCCCAATAAAGTTCCATTTGAAGTTGAACTCCTGAGGGCCTTTTCAGGAATTATCAGTGATAACTTTGACCGTTTTGAATCAGGATCCCATGAAGGCTGTAAATCTCATGATGGAATGAGCTGTTATTTTTCTCATAAATTTATCCAGGATCCCAACTTCACCTATAGCGTTAAAAGAAAAGAGAAGATAATAGCAGACATCAATATTGACCTTGAAGGCCTTACTCAAGATATAAAAATTGATTCTCTAAATGAAATCCCACTTATTTTTCAAAGAGATATTCGAGAAATGGATAATCGAGTGGGGTCTATAGAAGACGCTAATAATCTTTTTAAATTTTCAAATTAAAAAACGTACCCTGATGCGAGATAAAAGCCAGTTGAACTGGAGGAGACATCGTATTCAATAGTTGGATAGGTAAATGTTTGAGAGAAGCTTTCAAACTCAGCTCCCAACTTTAGATAAGTCTTTCTTTCAAGCCAATACTTTAAACCATAATCAAGATTAAACCCAACACTTGGGCCAATGGTCAGATTTTCTTTGTCATCTGATGGCGAATAAAGAAGGTCCATCTCAAGAGGTGTTGAAAAACGCGAAGACTTAAACACATCCCATTCGATACCAAAGCGAAAAACATTTCGAGTAATACGGTCAAAACGAGACTGAAGGACGCTGTCTTCAGTTGGATGAACAAGAACCAGCCTTTGGTCAATTCCATAACCAATAACGGCATTCACTCTTCGCTTCCAATTAAACTTCACACTAAATTCCGTTTTAATTGAAGTATCAATACTCTGCTCATCAATACTGAGACCATTATTATTAAAGGTCTGAGCATAACGGCTAACCTTAATGACAGGTCTCCATTTCGAATTGGAAGCAATTTCCCAAGTAAGACCAAGAATGGATGAAGAATCAGATTCATAATCCTGATCCCCACTAAAGGTCGTGTCCCCTGTCACAGATAAGGTTGTAGGAGCATTTTGCCAGGTTAAGGAAACAATATTTTTTGAAAAGAGTTCTTCTTTACTGAAGAGGTTCATAACATCAACTTTTTTCTTTTTCGAAACAATAAGGTCCTTTCTAAGCCCTTTATTAAGAATACGACTTGCAAGTAAATCTCGCCTATTCTTTTTATTAAGTGGAACAAAACCTTTTATAGCGTCTAACTTTAATCCTTTTGGTGCGAGATACTGTCCCGTTTGTTCATCAAAGCTTCCGACATACTTGTCTTCATAAACCTTCGTTTTGACATTGAAGCTCGCCTTTTTTGATGGGGGTACGTAGACACCGGTTTCAAGATCGATAAAACCACCAGATTTCGCTGCAAAAATACCATTATTAAGATCACTCACCCCTTCAGCTGGAACAGTTTGTTCCGTTTGAGGTAAGGCCCTTAGTTTAGAATCAGCTTGCTCAGAATAGCGTGCGATGTCTTTAGAGCCTTGATCTTTTGCGACTAATGACTTGTTATTGGAAAGCGCAGCATATTGAATTGGCGAAATTCTAACGGGTCTTGTGACTTTTTTTACACCAGCTAAACTCGCAGCAAACTGTCCAGACTGAACATTAACAACCTCACCATTTTTTTGAACCCCCTCGGAAAACAAAGACTCAACATCTTGAACACTTTCTTCTGGGTAGTCCTCAACCTCGATGTCAACCTCGAGGTCATCTACAGACTTTTGAGAAATTCTTTTTCTCACTTTCTTCTTTCGACTCTTTTTTGACGAAGAATTAATGTCAGTTTTTTTCATCTCCACTTCACCTGAAAAAGTCAGGGTATTTGTCAGTGTTGTTTCTGGGTTATAAACAGTTAAAAATTCTGTTCCACGAACACCCATAGCTGCAGTTCGCGTTCGAACGTAGAATTTATGAGGGTCAGTCTTTTTCTTTCGTATAGAGGGATTCGTATAGCTTGATCGCAATTTTCCTTTAAGAAGAACAATGAGACCTTTTTTATTTTTGAGAGTCTCTCGGATTACAATTTTTGTGTTTGAACCAAGGTTTAAACTGGCCCCAGACTTATAGACAATTTGAACAAATGATTTTTTTCCAGTGACAATTGAAGTTTCTCGAACGAGATTGTCTCCCACTTCAGCTTTTCGGGCGATAAGATCACCTGGAGCGAGTTGAGTGACCTGACCAAAAACTTTTACAACGCTAGCGATTGGCCCGACTGCTTGTCCTTGCCCAGACATTAAGAATGCTAATAAAAGTAAAGCGAATCTAAAAAAATACATAAATTTCAGTCTATTATCCTTTCAACAAGCTAGCCAGTCAACAATTGTTGTCTACTTCACTGGCTTAAAATCTTTTCCATCAAAACAATAGACAGTGCTATTCCCCTCAACTGTAGTGGCGATACTCACAGGTCTGCGCCAAATAGAGTATATATTCACTAAGGTATCATGGGCTGTATTTAAATCGAGATCAGTGCCGTAGTGAACATGATTGAGGAGGAGCTCACCTCTATTTTTATGATTGGCATCTTCAACTTCAATCAAAGGTGTTCCGAAATTTGTCAGCTGAGTCAGAAGCTTTTGCTTAATACTTTGAAAGTCTCGAGTCTCTACTTCATTACGACCGGTTCGAGGATTGTATTTATAGGTAAAGATTTGCATTCGATTACAGAACTCTTCAGTGAAAAACTCATCAATAAAGGTAATGTCATTATGGGTTCTTCTCACTTCAAAAATTTTCTCACGACCAAGGCCAGAACCTAGGTCCCAATTCTCTTTTTGATTCATATCCTGACATTCAACATAGTCTTTACCGAAACGACCTGTATTCCAGCGATATTCAATATCCCGCATAAGCTCAATTCCGATCTTATAAGGATTGATTTGTTTACGACTCATGGCCATAACACCAGCATGGTGATCGGCAAAATCAATGATCTCATTGGCCTTCAGGGCCTTTTGGGTCATGATTGTTGAGTGCCAATAACTCGCCCAGCCCTCATTCATAATTTTAGTCATTCTTTGAGGGAGAAAATAATAAGCCTCTTCACGAAGAATTCCGATGATATCCGCTTCCCATTCTTTTAAGGGAGCAAAGTCCATAAGAAACTTCATGATATCTCTTCTATGCATTGGAGAGATAACTTCTTTTGGCAGCTTGAAGTCTTCTTCAAGGGGAATATCGGAGTCACTTTGTTGATCCCTCAATCTTTTCTGACTTCTTAAAAAGGATTGTAGAGCATTCGAACCTGAAGAAATGTCAGTTTCTGTTCCCTCTGCTGTTGCTTGCACTTCCATTTCTTTTCGGTTTCTTTCAAGATCAGGAGTTTCAAACAAAAGTTGGGGATCAATAAGGTTATCAATTGAATTCACTTTATCGATGAAGGCTTCAACCTTGTCTTGGCCATACTTGGACATATAGCGCCGAATTTTAGCGCCATGATTGGCCATAACATCCATCATCGAACGATCAGTACTACTAAACCAATAATTGTGTTTAAAGAAATCAGCATGTCCATAAACATGGGCCATCACTGTTTTTTGATCGACCAAATGATTGGCATTGAGAAGGTAGGCATAACAAGGATCGGTATTGATCACCATCTCATAAATTTTTTGCATTCCGTAGGCATAACCTTTGGCCATTTGGTCATATTGCATACCAAAACGCCAATGGGGATAACGATTAGGAAATCCCTCTTGAGCCGCAAGAATATTGATTGTATCGTAATCACAAACTTCAAAAATAACGGGATAGAAATCGAGTCCATAATCAATGGCGTATTTCTCGATCCTTTCTTTCAACCTTAAAAGTTCACCTTCAATGGGTCGGCTTCGATATGTAAACAAAACTATTTCCCTTTTCCTAAAAAGTCTTTGATGGAATCAAGAATGGCGTCTTTATTTTTGATTTTTGAAAGAATGATATCTTCGTGTTTTTCACCATACTTTGCGTGGAGGTCTTTATAAAACTGACCTGAGCCGTAGCGACTTTCAACTTGCCCGTAACAAAAAACATTACTATTAGGGATTATAAAATCATCTAACAAGTCTAAGCAAAGCTTAGTATCATCACTTGACCAGTTATCACCATCTGAGAAATGAAAAGGATATATATTCCATTCAGATGAGTTGTAATCAGATTCAATAATGTCTTTACAGAGTTTGAAAGCGGATGAGATTAAAGTACCACCAGATTCCCTCGTTCTAAAAAATGTTTGCTCATCAACTTCTTTAGCCGTGGCATCGTGAATAATGTAGCGGATATCAATATCTTTATACTGACTTTTAAGCCAAAGATTAATCCAAAAGCTTTCGGTTCGAACAATTTCTTTTTGCTCATCACCCATTGATCCAGAAACATCCATCATATAGATGACCACAGCTGAGTTCTCATGCTCAATGGTCACATTAGATGAACGAAACCGCATATCTGAGCGAATGGGGATAATGACAGGATTTTTTTCATCATATGTCCCAGTTGCAACCTGTCTTTTCAAAGCTTCTTTATATGATCTTTTGTAATGTTTTAGTGAATCAGGACCAGTGGTTCCTATAGTTGAATACTTACTTGATTGAACCTCGAGACTCTTTGATCCTTTAGGTTCGATCTTTGGAAGCTCAAGCTCTTCCCCAAGAATCGATGCAAGCTCATCTAAAGAAAGATCGACCTCAAGCTCTTTATTTCCCTCACCTTCTCCAGCTTCGCCTTGCCCCGGCTCACCGGGCTGGCCAGGTTGCCCATCGACAGGGTCGCCTTGATTGCCTTCTCCCTGACCT
>JBMYPC010000093.1:0-12070 GCA_049599895.1 Bacteriovoracaceae bacterium
GTCAGAACTTGAGAAGTCTCTTTAAGTTTAAATTTTCGAAAAATCCCTCTTCTGCTGATAGTGCTTTATTAGAGAAAGAAATTCTTAAAAGGTTTGGTTCCGGGGCCATGTCATTTGGTGCATTGAGTGCTGAATCGCAAAGAGATCTTATTCTCGCATTTAAAAATGTTGGAGGAAGGGCCAATAGTGGAGAAGGTGGGGAGAATCCCTACTACTTCAAAGAAGGAATTTCTGCTAACGTCAAACAAATTGCATCAGGAAGATTTGGGGTAACTGCTGAATACCTTATCAATTCCGATGAAGTCCAAATTAAAATTGCTCAAGGAGCAAAGCCAGGTGAAGGCGGACAACTTCCTGGTCATAAAGTGAACACTCAAATTGCCAAGGCCAGATTCTCAAAAGAGGGCATTGGTCTTATTTCACCTCCTCCCATGCATGATATTTATTCCATTGAGGATTTAAAGCAACTTATTTATGAGCTCAAGCAATTTCATCCTAAGGCCAAAGTCAGTGTGAAGCTGGTTTCAGCTCTGACGATTGGGCCCATTGCCGTTGGTGTTGCTAAGGCCGGGGCTGATGTTATTCAAATTTCTGGTGGAGATGGCGGGACAGGAGCCGCTTCACAGCTTTCTATGAAACATGCTGGACTTCCTTGGGAATTTGGGCTTTGGATTTCTCACCTTGCCTTAAAAGAATCAAACCTAAGAGAGGTAGTAAAACTAAGAACTGACGGTGGACTTCAAGTAGGAGAAGACGTGGCCAAGGCCTTCTTATTTGGAGCAGATGAAGTGGATTTTGGAAAATCAGCTCTTATCGCCCAGGGCTGTATTATGGCGAGAGTTTGTCATAAAAATACTTGCCCTGCTGGGATTGCCACTCAGGATGAAAAATTTAAGGCAAGATACAAAGGCAATGTTTCAGATGTTGAGAAATGGTTAAGAAGATTAGCGAAAGAAACTGCTAATATTCTCATGAACCTTAATGTTCAAGATCTTAATCAAGCAATCGGAAACATTTCTTTTCTTCAAAAAGCAGAGCTTCCTGCTCATCTCAAGAATCTCGATCTCAATTTTTTCAGTGAAAGTTCACTTAAAGAACCTCCTCCTGGCCTTAAAGCTGAGATTTTTTGGCAACATCGAAAAGATCAATTTCTTCCCAATCATCTCAATCAAAAAATAGTGGATCAATTCAAGGAAGGTGAGGAGTTTGACTCATTCTATCCTATAAACTCTCTTGATCGCGCCGTACCTGGGACATTGATGGGAGAGATTGGAAAGCTCCAAACTAAAAAAAGAACTGACGAGAATGTAACTTTACCAGAAATTAAAATGAATTTCATTGGTCATGCCGGCCAGGGCTTTGGAGTATTCCTTAGTGGAAATACAAAATTAAATCTCAAGGGTTTTGCTAACGATTTTGTAGGAAAGTCGATGAATGATGGTGAGATCGTCATTAACCCGTCATTAAAAGGGAGAGATTTATTTCGTTTACGTTCTGTGGCCATTGGAAACTGTGCTCTTTACGGAGCTACCGGCGGGAATCTTTTTGTTCTTGGTCAGGCAGGGGATAGGTTTGCGGTAAGAAACAGTGGTGCCGAGACCATTATTGGTGGAATCGGACATCATGGTTGCGAGTACATGACAGGTGGGAAGGTTATTGTTTTAGACACAGTTGTTGCAAACCTTGGAGCTGGAATGTCTGGTGGAGAAATCTTTATTCAAAGAAGAGAAGGTCTTAAAATTCACGATGGTTCAGTGTGTGTTAAGGCCCTCAATAATAAAGACTATGAATATCTTCTTTCAAAACTCAGTCTTTATGAACGTTATTTTGATATCAATTTAGGAATTGAAAAGTTGATTCCGGAGTTTGTAAAAGTTGTTCCGAAATAGTTTATTTTTTGGGAAAGTCGAACACTTCCACAGTGTTCTCTGGGGAGAGGTTGTAAGCAATTGCTCCAAGCTCTAAAAGATAAAGCCTCAAGCATTGGTTTCTTGTGTAATGAGGATATTCTTCCTGAAGGATATCGACGAGTTTACTCTCAGCGATAGCAATTTCTTCAGCAATAGGGGATTTTCTTACTTTTTCAAGATAGAAAATAACAAAAAGATAAGGCATTTTTTGGATACTTGTCAGTATTCCACTCATTCGGTCAGCGATTGTTTTGTCTCTTGAGCCTTCACCGAAATTAAAGAAAAGACCTACCATGTATTTCCAAGCTTCATTGAAGATGACTTTCTTTTCTTTTCCAAAATAATAATAGACCAACGATCGAGTCACGTCGGCATCTCTTGCCACGTCACTCACTGTCCACTTTAAATGGCCTTTTTCGACTTCTTTTTTAAGAACGCTGTTGCAAATCTTGAAAAAGACTTCTTCTTTGCCATGAAGTTGTGAGTTCGTTGAATCTGTGGACATCGTGGGATTTATTATAAGGATTTTTTGTTTGAATTAAAACTAAATCTGCTAATAATGAGCATTCAGTTGAGCTTCTTGCTCGGGTAAAGACAGCTAAATTAATTTTTACTAGCAGTTAATTTATTCTTCTGCTAACCTATTAATAATAGGGCATTAAACTGACAAAATTTTTCATCGGAGGAAAAATTATGAGTCTCACCAAGGCTGACATTATAGAAAGAGTCTATAAAGAGGCAGGGTTCTCTAAAAAAGAGGCTGCAGATCTTGTTGATCTTGTTTTTAAGGTAATCAAAGACACACTCGCACGGGGTGAGAAAGTGAAGATTTCTGGTTTTGGAAATTTTTCTATTCGCGACAAGGCCACAAGGGTAGGGAGAAATCCACAGACCGGACAGGCCATGGATATTTCTGCTCGACGTGTTCTTACTTTTAAACCAAGTCAAGTTTTAAAAGAAGATATTACATCTCGTTACTCACATCGACTTGATGATAAGGGTAATGAAGACATGTCACTTCCTTCAAAAGATGGAACTTCTCGAGCATTAAGTTCATTTATGAATAATGTCGAAGACAGTGGTTCTGATTTAGATTTTTAAATTTTACTCATCATTTTTTGAGAGAAGGTACAAACGATTATGCTAGAGACTCTTAATATCCCTGAAAAAAGCTCCTTCAAAGAAGACGAGGTCTGCCGTCTGACAGGTGTAAAGCCATACGTCTTAAAGTTTTGGGAGTCACAATTTGATGAAATCAATCCTTTAACTTCTGCTACAGGAAAGAAAGTTTATGAGCATTCTGATATTCAAGCAGTTGCTCTCATTAAAAAGTTTCTTTTTGAGGAGAAGTTAAGTGTTGAAAAAGCAAAAGAAAGGCTTGAAGCTTCTTTTGATCAGTTAGGAGAGGATGAGTCTGATCTCGAGGAGCATGTTCTAGCTCCTGAAGAAGGTGAAGTCCTAGAACAAGTCGAAGTTCAAAGAGATTTTGATTACGATAATCTCAACTCTCAATTTCAAAAGAGTCAAAAACGCTTACAAGAACTCGAACTAATGCAAAAAAATAATAGTAAGAGCTTACAAAAAATTATTCTTGCAAAGGCCAAGATTAAAAATCTAATCGTTCAGACATACGAGTTTAAGCAACGACTCAATACGATCTAGCTCATTATCACTTAAATGGACTCTAAGACTTGTTTTTTGTTTTTGAAGTTCATTTAAATTCTTCTTGAAGTATTTTTTTACATAACAAGACGTGTAAGGATGATCTTTTAAAAGATCATCCGTCTTTTCTAGAACAGACTCAAGAACTTCAAGGCTCTGTGGTTTGAAATTAATCCATGGTTGAATGTCTTGTTCGTGATTGGTTTCACTACTGCTTTGTGTTTCTTCAAGATCAAAAAGGTCATCAAGAAACTGAAAACTTAGTCCCAATGAATAGCCCAATCTCCAGGATTGTTTTATTGGCCGGAAGTCTTTGTTTGCAAGAAGTGCTGCTCCAGCAATGGAAAGCTGGATAAGTCTTGCTGTTTTTAGCTCATGGGTTTTAAGAACATACTCAAATGAAGATTTCATCATTTTTGAGAGATCAAGATATTGGCCTAGAATGAGACCCTTAGCACCCAAAGACCAAGTTGCTAAGCGATAAAGCCTTTGGAAGTTTGGATGGTCGATATAGGAAAGATAGCGCCAAGAAAGGACTTGATAGGCATCACCTGTAAGTAAGGCCTCCCATTCAGAGAACTGTTTATGATGAGAGGCTTTCGACCTTCTCAAGTCATCATCATCCATACAAGGCATATCATCATGTAAAAGGGTGTAAACGTGATGAACTTCGAGAAAATAGCAAAAATTCTCGATGTTTTTAAGGGCTTCTGTTTCGTTATTAAAAAGTTCTTCTGGAGATAAACCTGTTTTATCGCAAAAAGAAAAGAATGCGAGATTAGGTCTAAAGAATTTTCCTGGGGGGAGTAGAGAATACTTCAAGCCTTCAGAAAATCTTGAGAGCTTTGGGTTGTTTATGAGATGTTTTGAAAGAGAGTTTTCAAAGCGGCTTATAAGAATATCAACGTTTTGTTCTATGTTCATAAAGTTTTTAAATGGAAGAGAGTAAGGATTTTATTTAAATTTTGGCTTTGTTTTACCATTAAATGGCCCATCAAAGGTAAAGCTATAAAACCCATCAACTGGCTTTTTACCAGAGAGATAGATCTTTAGTAAAGGTATTGCCTCTTTTACAGCTTGGCTAAATTTGATCTTTCCCTCTAGTTTTGCCTTGCTAAACCTTGGATTAAACTGATTAATTTCAATCTGACCTGACGTGTTGATATTGATGTCACTTTGTTCATTTCCAACTTCAAGTTTTGAAAGATTAAGTTTCATTACTTTCTTATTAGGTGAGCTTGCTTTTTTGGCAATGACTGAAAATGGTCCTAAGTTAAGCTGAGGAAGATCAAGTGCTCCGTTCATGACCTTTGATTGCGGCATAAAAAGATGAGGAGATTTTACAACCAGGGCGAAATCATCTAGTTTTTGCTTTTGCAGTTCAATAAGACCCTCTAATTCAATATTTCCCTTGAGGTTAAAGTTTGGCCCTAAAACATTTCTCAGAAGCTCTGTTGAGATGATTGAGGAATCATCAAACTTGATTTGCTGAGTACTGGGTCCCGCTGCAACGTAGGCTTTCAGGTTGAGGTTTGGATCATCGACAATAAGACGGAATTTGGCCCCAAGACTTGTAAAGCTAGGACCAATAAAATCGAGGTCAATTGAGTTAATGGTTACTTTTGAGAGATTTTTTCCAAAACAAAACCCCGAAAAGTTAAGTTTATTAATTTTTACCCCAGGAAGGAGAAAGCTCACTTCAATGTCTCTAAAGTTCATAGGACATTGTTTTAAAGCATAGATTTGGTTACTAATAACTGTTTTAATGCTGCTTCGGATGGGAAGGTTACTCACAAGGCTCAAAACAAAAGCCCCTACGATAAATATAAAGAATTTATTTTTAGAAAAGTTTTGTTCGTATATCGAGTCTTTCTTTGATTCCAAGAATAATCCTAGTTTTTTCCAAAGTGTTCGAAATCAAACTTTCCTCTAAGCTGGCTATTGCTTGGATCCTTTGATATTTGGAAGTCGTTGATCTTCATTTTCTGATCAAAAATCATTTTTCTTAAAACATTAGAGAGCTCGCGTTGGCTGAAATTTGAGAACTTTAATGTTCCTAAACTTTTAAAAAGGGTAGGACTCTTTGAGTTTTTTTCAAAGTTTTCAATACTAATCTCTCCACGAGTTTTTGTCCCTGTGGCAAGAGATGTTGAATAGCTGCTTTTAAGATTGTTGGCATCACTGATACTAAAGGGTGAGACAATTTTTGATTCAAGCTGTCCTAAAGAGGTTTTGAAACGATTATAATCTTGAAGACCTGACATGATCTCTTGATATTGTTTGATTTGATCTCTTTTTGCGCTATTAAAAGAAAAAACAAACAGAGTTATGCCAAGAGGGACCAAAACCGCTAAGAAGTTTAGTCCATAGTTTAAATATTTAATGACTTCATCATCGAGATCGGGAAGAAGGTCACTAAGACGAGGGATTTTATCTTCGGCTTCAAGTTTTTTTACTTGAGTTTCGATCTGTTCATCAATCTTTTGAAATGGTCCCATTTCTTTATCCTCGTCTTTAGAGTTTAAATTCAACTCTAAGGTTTTTATCTGTTCGGTTTACCGATAACTCTTTAAGGCCTGAATAGTTTAAATAGTTTTGCATACGAACAATTTCTTTTTCTTCTTCAGCACGAAGAAGAACTCTTGATTTAGAATCAGTTGTGATAAATTCCACAATAGAGACTTTATCATTTTTCCCAATCAAACTATTAAATTGAAAAAGACCTTCAATATCTGATTTACTCGAAGCCTTTTGAAGTTGTTCATAATCCTTTTTAAGCAATGTGACTTTCTTTTTGATAAGTCGGTTCACATTTTCTGGTTTCCGTCTCATTCGCGAGAGATCTGTTTTTGTTAAGCCTATAGTTGAGGCCTTACCCATATTCCTCGCTTGTTTTGTCACTTTTTTAAGCTTTGGAGAAAGGAGCACAAAATTTTCAATGACAAGAAAAAGACATATGAGAACCGATAGCATGGCGACTCTTGTGAGAACAAAAGCCGATGAAGTGACAGGAATGTTCTGTTGAAAGTTACTTTGGTACTGTCCGTGGAGGAAATTGGCCACATGAGCTTTATTAACAAGCGAATCGATCATGAGGGCACAATTATAAAAATCATGATCAAGTTCAATTTGACCGTGAAAATTAAAAGACTTTGTTTCTGCAAAAACAACGGGAACATTTAATTGTTGCTGAAGAAATTTCTGAATACCATCAATTTTTGAGAGTCCGCCGGTTATAATAATTCGATCGAGACCTGATGCATGTTTGACTTTATGAGAGGTTACCCAACGTCTAATTTCTTTAATTAAAGGAAAGAAATACTGAAGTAAGAGCTTTTGCAGTTGATTAGGTTCTTCACCATCAGACATTCTAAGGGTCAGCTGTGTTTCAATAATTTCCCTGACGTATGATGCGTCTTGGTTAAGAACAGAAATAAGGAACTCTTCTAATCCCTCTCCAGCACTTAAAGATTGGTGATTGGAAACAATAGTGTTATCAATCACATGATAGGCTTTAGTTGAGCGATAACCAAAATCCACAAAGAGTGAATGTCCTTCATCAAGAGGTGCGTTTTGAAGGGCTGACTGATAAAAGCTCATCATGGGAGCTAAAGTTGCGGCGCCGATTTCATGAAGCTGCATTTGACCATAGAATCTATCGAATTGATTGAGTTTAGCGATATAAATAATGGCCTTTGACGATTGCTTGAGTTTTGTTACATCAAGAGCAAAATGAGAGTCGTTAAGTGAAAAGGGAAGACTCGACTCAAGTTGAAAAGGAATCATCTGTTCAAGTTTTTTCTTCTGAGTCACAGGAAGTTCAAGAAACCTTGTGGTCAACATTGCATCTGATAAGTTTATGAGGACTTTTCCATCGAATTGATAAGTGTTTCGATAATACTCAATAACATCGTGAGCTGTTCTAAAAATTTCATCAAAAAGCTTGATGAATTCTTGTATTTTGATCGCCTTTTTTTCTTCCAGAGAAAGAGCTTGCTCAGCCTCTTCTTCATTATCGGGAATAGAGGGGAGTTCAGGTTCTTTAAAATCAGCTTTCCATTCATGATTAAGAACAGTGGTATGGGCATCGATTATGGAAAAGTTTTTTCGTTCTAGTTCGCCCAAAACCGATTTAATCGAATATGTCCCTAAATCAATACATAAACATTTCATTTCAAGCCTTTACAAGAAAAGTCATACTTAAAAACACTTATTTATTTTAACTTATTCTTTGAATTAATGCAGCCGATTATTTGACCAAGTCGTGCCGTCAAGTACTAGTCTGTTCGCATTTCAATGACTCGAGGTTCAAGGAGTTCCATCGGAGTTTTCTTTTTCTCTTTATCTTTGTCGTCTTCTCCATTGCTACCGTCTTTGTCACTATCATTTTCAGAACCTGAGTCTTTATCTCCGTCTTTGTCATCTCCCTTCTTTTTCTTCTTTGGAGGCTCGGGCTTGATAGGCAGATCAACAAAGGCCACAATTTTATAATAGCCTCTTTCGTATTCACCAACTGATTCAACTTTAAAAAGCTTTCCGGCTGTTCCAACTCTAAGGCCCGCGAGTTCTAGCTCTTTCATTCGGTCTTCAAAGTCTTTCAGTGGAACAGCTCCCATCTCCTCGACGAGGACCTTTTTAAAATCTTCTTGGGTCTCAAATTCTCGAGGTTCGATTTGCTTTTCTTTGTCTCCGTCTCGAATTTTAAAAAAGTCTTCGAGTTGTTCTTTACTAAGTGAGGGAAAAAGTTGTTTCAGTTGTTTTTTAGTCAGGTCGTTTAAAGGAATGATGCTGACTTCGTGGACTGTCAGTCTGTCTTTAATCAGTTCGATCATAGCATCTGGCCAACCTAAAAGAAGGTGCATTTCATCGACACTTGTCATTGGGGCATGTTTTGGCTCGATATTTTGAGAAAGATATTGGGCCTCAATTTCAGCTCTTTCTGAGTCATTAAAATCTTCAGGTCTATTGACATAAAATTTAATCTCTTTTACCAGAAGCTCTGGACGAAGATTCCCATAAAGATTATCAAACTCTTCGTCTTCTTCACGTTTTTCATCCATGGATTGTTTTAAAGCTTCTATTAGCTCTTCTTCCACGAGTTGATGAGGAAGCTTCTTTTCTCCTCCCTCTCCCTCTTCTCCTTGAGAACGAGACTCACTGTCTTCGTCTTCATCTTGACCCTGACTAGGACTTTTCTTTGGAATCCTCATATTGTTGGGATTGAGAAAGCCTGAGACTGGGGTAATCGTGACAAAAAGTTTTCCTTTGAAAATAACACTTTTTTCAAACTCTTGAAGAAGGCTTTTTTGATTGGCAGAGGCCTTTTCGGGAAGAGGAATAGGGTAAGCAAAAGGTTGAGTAATGATTCCTTCGAGCATTGAGGGCTTGAGGACACTTTTCATATCCTTATTCTTTTCTAAGAGATTAAAAGCATCTTTGTAGAGTCTAAGCTTGGCCATCGCGAAATTAAGACCACTTTCAGCATTAAGTTTTGCCTGAAGTTTGTCTTGAAGGTTATAGACTTTAAACTTATTGAGCTCTGTTTCGAACATAAGATCACTCATAAGAAAAGACATTATGGCAATTGAGGATATCACCATGAGAAGAGCGATGCCTTTTTGAGGTGCTAATAAAAGTTTTTTAAGGAAGTCTTTATTCTTCATCAGACTCCTTTGAATTATTATTATTTGATCCTGTCTTTGTGCTCTTTATCGCATCGATATCTTTTTGTGGATCAAAATACGGCCAATTGACTCGAAAACTTCTCTGAAATTCGATCTCATTGCCATCTTGGGATATCCAGACAAGATTGACCCTGAGTAGACGAAGAGAGTTTTTCTTTTCGTTGAGTTCTCTTGGTGAACTGACAAACTTTTTTAGTTCAGTAGACCAAAATTCAAACTCAAGAGACTTAATACTTTTTAATAGAACTTGGGCCCGAACTTTATCCCAACTGTGCTCTTTGGTGTAAATATTTTCAGCGACAACTTGTCTGACGAGCTCGTATTCTCCACGGGGAATCTCATCATCGTCAGATTCATCTTCTTTTTCTTCGGTGTCTCTTAAAGAGTAACGAATCCAAGCATAATTTGATTGTTTCGTATCCTGAATTTTTCGTTTGTTGGCAGAACTGAGAAACACAATGGAGTCCTTTGATAAAGAATCCATACTTGGGACAAGATGTCCTCTTCCGGTCATCACTGGAAACTTTTCACTAGGAGTAAAGCTTGTATTTTGTTCGAACTCATCGAGGGAGTTATTTTCTTGTTCATATAAAGAAGAGTCAATTCGCTTCAGGCCTGAATGGAAGAGCGGAGAGTAGATACTATCGATATCAAGTTCAAGGCGATAAAAAGCAAACTCTAATGAGAGGCGATCACGGTCTTCAGAGACAACAATTTCTCTTGTCTCTGTGCTATCAGAAATCATTGTATAAACCATTGTCATCATAAGCCCGAGAAGAGTCAGGGCAATGAGGATTTCAAGTAATGTAAAGCCTTTATTATTTTGAACCAGTTTAAAACCCTCCTATTTCAACTTGAGCTTCAACATTATAAAGCCAATGAGTGACATTATATTTTTCACCAGAGAGTTTTGATTCAATTTCCACATCAACCTGCCAAATAAGCTTTTCCATATTTTTGGTGACGGTTTCAGAGATTTTCTTTTCTATTGCAGAGGCAGATTTGCCTTCAGGGTCGTCCGCCTGAGTTTTTAATTTGCTAAAGTCAGGCAAGGTAAACTTTTTCCATGTGAGAGTGTAAAGATAGTCTTCCTCATCATCAAAAGATTTTTGGGTAGAGGTTGCTGTCAACGATTCATTAAATGTTGGAGGATTGACAATGAGTTCATTGACCACTTTTTGGGCAAGGGATCTCAGTTTAAGGTTTTCTGGGAAAGTTCCAGAGATTCCAACTTGAGTTCCTTGGACTTGCACAAAAACTGTGGCAAAAGTTGCAAACATTGCTAGAGCAATAACAACCTCAAGAAGACTAAAGCCCTGTTGTTTCTTTAAAAAGCTCATTTTACTTTTTTCCAATCATTAAAAAGCTCTTGAGCTTTTGAAATTCCTTGATCATAGACATCTTCAATGTCATCAAGTGGAGGATCAAAAGGGTAGCGATTGATTTCAAAATCATAAGTGAAGGCAGGAATCGTAAGAGAAACGACTTCATCGTAATTGGCGATAAAGAGAATCGATTCATCCCTTTCACCACTTGGATAAATATAAACAGAAGCTTCAAAGTCTGTTAAGAGATCTTCATGGAGAAGGCTTCCAACCCCTATAATCACAGAGTCTTGATTAAATTCTTTTGCCTTTTCTTTAAATTCTGGAAGGCGGTTAAATTTTTTATTTTCTTCTTTTTGAGTTTTTTCGAATTCTTCTTGTTCTCTTTCAGTAAGATCATCACGATTTTTTTGATTGAGTGAAGAAAGAGGAATAACGTAAGAATCATCTGGCCCGTATTCGAGGGTGAATTTTTGAGGTTCATCATCCAAATAGAAATGGAGTCTGACGATGGCATTTCTCATTGCTGCTTCGTCAACTCCAAAGCGAACAGCTCGTTCAATGAGATCAGTGCTATCAAGGGCGCGGTCTCGATCAGGGCCAGCAAAAGAAAGGGCCATACCTAGGACAAGAGAAACAAGAACTAGGGCAACGAGAATTTCAAGGAGGCTAAAACCTTTTTGCTGCTTTAGGATCTTGGCCTCCTTGGAAAGGTTTTATTTATTGGATTCGTATAATAAAATGTCGGCATCTTGGCCTTCGCCACCTTCTTCATTATCAGGTCCAAGAGATTTGATATTAAATCTTCGTCCATCACTTTCATAAACATAGTCATTGTCCCAAGGATCGAGTGGAACACCTAGCTCGCCATCAAGAAAACCATTTGGTGGGTACTTCTTACATTCTTTACCTGATGGCTTACTGATAAGAGCTTCAAGGCCTTGGTCTTGAGTTGGGTAGAAGTTACACTTTCTTTTGAACTCCTTAAGTTGGGTTGCCAAATTTCCCATTTGGATTTTTGCTGCCTTAACATTCCCTTCATGAAGAGAGTCTAAAACTCGACCACCAACAAATGCGACGATCCCACCTAAGAGGGTCAGTGCGACAAGAATTTCAAGAAGTGAGAAACCAGCTTCGTAGTGTCGGTTCTGCTTTTTGTTAGTTTGAGTTTTTGTTTCGAGATTCATAAATCGTTACCTTTTACTTAACAGTATTAACTAATTTTATTCAGTTCCATCATAGGCATGACGACCGAAAAAACAATAAGCGCCACAGCGACACCCATAAAAACAATCATAACTGGTTCTAGGAGTGAAGTGAGGCCAGAAAGTTTATTATCTACCTGTTCTTGATAATTTTCCGCGACAATTTCGAGCATGGGTTCAAGCTCACCACTAGATTCGCCGAGTTTGATCATATGGGTCATCATTGAGGGGAATAATCCGCTTTGATTGAGAGGTCCTACAAGAGAGGCACCAGCGGCGACTTC
>JBMYPC010000094.1:0-11921 GCA_049599895.1 Bacteriovoracaceae bacterium
TCTGCTTTTCTCATATTTATCAGAAGCAAGGTAAGTCTCTTGAGTTAAAAAAGGTAGCGGACTTTAACTCTGAAGTTATACGGATATTTGCTGATGCTTCACTTGTTGTGCAAACTTCAGATCGTCATGACTTAAAACTTAAAAAGAACGAAGAGTTTTATAAATTCAGCGGACAAGCGTTTAAACAAACAAAAAATCGCGTTCTTCATCACGGAACTCTTCTTTGGGATGCTGATTTAGAGGTTCTTGATAGGCTTTGTCATTTCAAAGACCCTGAAGAGATTTCCTCAAAAGCAATTCGAAGTCTCAAGTCTATAGTTTTAAATTTAAATTCTCTCGATTTGTTTGCTGAGACTCAAAGCTTTTCGAGCTATTTTTTTGAAAAATCCAGCTGGAAGTTGGAGGAAATTAATATTAGGCCCATTATTAAGCAATATGAAGAGGCTATTATCCAAGCCTATGCTACGTATAAAAGTAAAGACTGGGTCTATGATCGAAATCCAAAATTTTCCATCAAGCATAGTTTTAAGGATGATGAAGTGATCTATTCCTTCAAAGGGGTTGAGCTAGTAGCTATCAAAAGCTCATTAGGCCGAAACTATAGCTGGTCATCAGGGCTTTTAGGTTTAAAGCTTATTCAGAATGATTTTCAAAAATTTTTTCATGATCTGAAAGAAAGCTCTAATGCTAGCGCTGAGCTTAATCTCGTTCAGGGTTTTTTGAGTTATTACGTGTTGCGTAATTAGTGTTCGTTAGGCAGCAGTTAAAAGTTTAAGAATTAGTGCCAGATTCACATTTTAGAGCTAGGTTTCTCGAGAAATAGTCGCTATGATTCTTTGATGGAAGCAGCCCCCCTTCGGTTTTGGTATCAATTTCTTTTACGTCATAAAGGCACTTATTTTGTAGGAGTGCTCTCAATTTTATTGACGGGTTTTACTCAGGTCTTTTCTACACGAATTACTGGTTGGATTATTGATTTTTTCCAAAAGACCAATCTTCCTGGCTTTTTAAAATTTAGTGAAAATTATGAGACTCAATTTCTTTTTCTAGTGGGATCATTACTCGCTTCAAGAATTTTGTTAACAGTTGGACGTTTTGGTTGGAGAAGGTTCCTTGCAAGGCTTTCTCACATTGCCGGTATGGAGCTTAAATTTAATATTTGGGACCATGTACGGTTTTTCAATAAACGTGACTTTCAAACGCAGTTTTCAAAAGGCGTTCTGATGAATGCCTCAACGTCAGACGTAAACTCAGCAAAGTTTATCTTTGGCTTTTCTCTCGTGGCCTTTTTGGATGTTATTATTCTTGGTATGACAACAATTATTGTGATGCTCACTATTGATATCAAACTGACTCTTCTTTCCTTAAGTGTTTTGGTTTTAATTCCTTTCCTTGTTCGTAAATTGTCAGCTCAGGAGATGGTTCGCTATGAGAAGTCTCAACAAGAGCTCTCTGTTTTTAACGATCAGGTGACACAATGTGTATCCAGTATTCGTCTACAGAGAGTGACCCAAACGGGTGAGTTTTGGACGAGACGACTTGGAAAAGTAGCGGAACATTATCGTTTTACAAGACTTTTGTCTGTCTTTACATCTCTTAAGTACTTTCCTGTTATGGGTGGTGTTTCTGTTGCAAGTTACGTGGTTTTATTTTTTGTCGGGTTAGATTCGGTTTTTTCTGGTGCCATCACCGTTGGTGATTTTGTGGCCATGCAAGGTTTAATCCTTCTTGTTCAAGACCCTCTTCTTGAACTTGGTTATATTATTTCGGACTGGAAAAGAGCGGGGACATCTCTTAAAAGAATCTTTGATATCATTGATCATCCAAAAGACGCTTCTCTTCTCAATGAACCTATTGAGCTTTCAATAGAGGATCAAGCTGTAGACGAAATACCTGTGTTTGAAGTGACTGGACTTACTTTTAACTACCCTCAAAATGACATCAAAATATTTAATAATTTCGATCTTAAAATCAAAAAGGGATCGAGGGTTGGTTTTATGGGGCCCATAGGCTCAGGCAAGTCGACTCTTGTTCAAATCTTAGCAGGTCTTGAAAGATCACATAAAGGTGAAGTTCTTTATTACGGTAAAAACTTTGATCAGTATCGGCAGCAAGAGCTTCGTTCATCTATGGCCATCGTTCCTCAGAAGCCCTTTTTGTTTGCTTCAACAATTAAGGACAATATCAATATGGATAGAGGCCTTGATGATGAAAGAATCTGGGATCTTTTGCGACTGGTAGAACTTGAAGAAGATGTGAAAGGTTTTGAGCATGGAATTGAAACTGAGCTAGGTGAGTGGGGGATTAATCTTAGCGGAGGACAAAAGCAAAGACTTACTATCGCTCGAGCATTATCAAGAGATGTCGATGTTCTTTTTTTAGACGATTGTTTGTCTGCTGTTGATACCGTGACTGAAGAAAAGATATTAAAAAATCTCAATCTTGAACTTAAAGACAAAACCATTGTTTGGGTTGCCCATAGAGAAAGTACCCTAAGATATTGCGAGCAAATTATAGAATTTGAAAGCCTCGAGATAGAGGATTCTGGTTTAGGTTATGAGCAAGAATTACATACTTGAAGATGAACAAGAAAGCGATAGCAAGCTTCGAAAAGAAAGTGACTTTAAGTCATTTATCAAGATTATTAAAGAAGCCCGCTTCTTTTGGAAAGGGTACGCCTTTTCATTTGCTCTCATTGGTATTGCTATTTTCTTCATTTTTACATCGGCAAGGCTGATAGGTGAATTTGTCGAGTTTGGTCTTATGGCAAAAGACAAAGACCTCGCGATTCGTTTGGCCTCAATGATTATTGGCTGCGAATTAATTTCGGTTTTGTTTCAATGGGCCGGCAGAAGATCTCTTTCAATCTCTGCTTCAAAAACTGTTCTTCGAATTCGAGAAATCCTCTTTGCGTATCTTCAAAATTTACCCATGAAGTTTTATGACAGACAACCTCAGGGGCGAATTGTCACAAGAGTGACTCATGACATGGAAGGAATGGATCAGTTTTTTATTTCCACCCTAGGAAGGCTTCTCTCTGGTGGCTTTATGGCAACCTCAGCGATAATTGCAATGTGCTTATCCGATTTGAAGCTTGGGCTCATTCTTACTTCCTCTATTATTCCAGCGGGATTCTTTATTTACCTCACCAGAAATAGAGTTCGAGATGTGAATCGTAAGATGCAAAAAATGTCATCAGCAACAAATTCTAAACTTGCCGAATTCATCAATGGAATTGAAGTCATTCGAGTTTTTGGCCTAGAGAACTGGTCAAGGGATCAATACTCTAATGTTGTCGATGAAAATCGTGAGGCGCACCTTGAGGCCAATTCTTATTATGCTTGGACAAGACCACTTCTTTCTTTTCTCTGTCAGTTGCCATTGGTTGGTTTAGTTTATTTTGGTGGAAAAGAGGTCATCGCTGGAACAATGTCAGTTGGTCTGTTTGTGGCCTTTATCCGCTATTGTGAAAGATTTGTAGGCCCTATCATGATGCTCGCAAGAGAATTCAATGTCATTCAGCAAGCAATGACTGGAGCTGAGCGGGTTGCCAGTTTTTTGGCCCACGATGAAGAGAATGTTGTTTTAGGTGAGAATGGACAAAAGCTCATTGATGAAAACTTTAAGGGAGAAGTCCAATTTAAAAACGTTCAAATGAGCTATGATGAAAGTAAAAAAGTCCTAAAAGATGTTTCTTTTAATATCAAAGCTGGGGAGAAGGTCGGACTTGTGGGAAGAACTGGTTGTGGGAAAAGTACCACAGTATCTCTTCTTTCAAGGCTCTATGAATTTCAAGAAGGGGATATTTCCATTGATGGAGTTTCCATTAGAGATTTTGATAGAGACTCTTTGCGATCCAATATAGGCTTTATCTCTCAAGACGTTGTGATTATAAAAGGAAGTCTAAGAGAGAATCTTGCTTTTGGCCATGGACTCAAAGATGAGCAGCTTTTATCTGCTTGTGGTGAAACGGGACTTTTAAAAGTAATGGAGAGTTCAAAACTGACTCTTGATTCTCATATTGTTGAAGGTGGGGAGAATCTCTCTGTTGGACAGAGACAGCTTTTGGCCTTAACCCGTATTTTTATTAATGATCCTAAAATTCTTATAATGGATGAGGCCACAGCGAATATTGATGAACACCACGAAGAGATTATCCAAAAAGCTGTACAAAAGCTCATGTCGAATAGAACATCTCTAACTATTGCTCATAGACTTAAAACTTTAAAAAACTGTGACAGAATTTTAGTTTTTCAAGAAGGAGAGATTGTAGAAAAAGGTTCCGAAGAAGAACTGATGAGTCAAAAAGGTCTCTTTTTTAATTTACAGAAAAATTCAGAAGGTCTTCAAGAAATTCAGTAAAATGGAGTTAGGCTTGATTTCGATAGACAAAAGCATTTTCTCGTTCTTTATGAATGGTGGTTTCCCATTCTTTAACGATCTTCTTTCTATTTCTTTTATAGGTTGCCACACTTGAAAGCTCTGTAAAATGTTTTCCAAGGTAATAAGCAAGTGTTGGGGGAACAGCATTACCAATTTGTTTCCACTGTGCCGACAATGTGCCTTTAAACTCATAGTGATTAGGAAATGACTGTAGCTTGGCAGCTTCTCTTGCCGTTAGATAACGGTCCTCTGTTGGGTGGTAGTAGTTTCCTCTCTGGGTCATTATTGTAGGAGAAGGTTTACTTCTATCAAGCCTTTGATATTTCGCTTGTCTGAAACGCTTCTCTGGTAAATTTTCCCATTCTACATCAAAACGAAGGCGTTTTGGTAGCAGCTCTTTTTCATCTGCTTGATAACGAATTCCTCTCCCTTCTGGAATATGCTTTAGTCTTTTAAGATCGAGAGAGTTTTTGGGGATCGCTGTTTCAATATTATGATTGAGAGCAACTCCACCTCTGCAGTAGATTTTCTCAATCACATCACCCACAGTTTTGGGCTTCGATCTTAATTTTGTCGGCATCCAAACGATATCATTAATCCTTGAACCAATGATAATTGTTCTTCTTCTTCTCTCTGGCACTCCGTATTCTTCTGAGGAGAGCACATTGAAGTTTAGGACATAACCTAAATCGGAGAAGCATTTTAAAATTGCATTGAGAGTTTTTTGGTTTTTCTTGGCCAAAAGCCCTGTCACATTTTCAATGAGAATGTACTCTGGTTTAAACAGCTCTACAGCTCTTAAAAACTGAGAGAACAAATGATTTCTTTTGTCGTTGGGGTTTCCTGTCCCAACTGTAGAGAAGCCCTGACAAGGAGGGCCACCAGCAATAAGGTTCACTTTTTGCTTAGAGATTAATGACTTGAAGCGTCGATTGCTAAGTTCTCTTAAATCAATGCAGATACCTTCTGCATCACGATGGTTATGGTTAAAGGTTTCAATGGCGTATTTGTCATAGTCAACGCCAAGAAGGCATTTATGCCCAGCGCGTTCAAGTCCACAAGAGATACCGCCAGCGCCAGAAAAAAGATCGATAAAATTTAGCATATAAATTCAAATAATAGTTAAGATGTTTAAATTACACACCTAATTATCTGTATCCATTACTATCTCTGTCAACTTTTTTTAATGGCGGATAAACTTGTGTTTTTCTGGCGGCGAAATTATATGTGAATAATGGATGTTATTCACATATGAAGCATTTGCCATGCGTCCTAGGTGAAAATAAGATTTGGCTTACCTCGGATCACCATTTTGGGCATCATAATATTATCGAATACTGCAAACGGCCTTTTGATAATATTCATGAGATGGAAGACGAACTTATTAATAACTGGAATAGATGTGTAGGTAATAACGATGAAGTTTATACAGCTTCGCTAGCAGTTTCTTCGTCTAGTTCTTCGATGATGTAGAGATGGTTTTTATTAAAGCGAACATGACTTGTGATCAATTCTTTCCAGTGGCCCTCAGTATTTATTTGAGTCATGAAAATTGAGGTATTTTTCGCCTTCGTTAAGACCATGAGAATTTCTTTTAAATGACAAAGACTTGTCTCGTCGAGATGTTTATCAGGGTTTTCGAGAATAAGATAATCTGTGTTCCTTGAAAGGACTTTAAGAAGAGAAACCAGTTTACGGATCTCCGGGGTGACATCTTGAGGGAGAATATTCCATCTCGGTATCAATGAAAGGAGCTTATCAACAGGACCAGGGATCTTTTCCATTAAAAGCTCAGTTGTATTTTTAGGAAGTTTAGGAAATCGAGAAAATTCTTTTCCCTCAAGTTGCAAGTTCTCTTCAAGGCTTAAATTTGAAATTAGTGAGTCATTTTCACAGAGATGAGCAAAATCAATATTTTGTTTATAGGTTCGCCATTTGAGAAAATTTAAAACGTCTTTAAGTTGACTAGAGTTACACGGTTTAGATTCATTTTGAAACAAAATAATTTCTGAGAGCTGTTGAGTATTTAAATAACCTATAGGTTTATCCATATAAGTTTTTTCGGTAAAAACTTTTCTAGTATTTAGCTAAATATCTAAAATGAGTTAAAATAATATTGTGGAAAAGAATACTTTAAGTGGATCAAAAGATTCGGGTAAGCAGAAAACTGTCCTTGTTGCAATGACAGGCAGGGTTTCATCGTCTGTGGCAGCTTATTTGCTCAAAAAGCAAGGTCTAAGGCCCATTGGAATATCTGTTTGTTTTTATGGTGAAGAAAAAGAATTTGAGTACGATACGTCACTATTTCCAGGTATTCAAAAGCAACAATTTGAGAAAAATAAGTACTATGGGCCAATTCGAGGTCATTATCACATTGAGAATTTAGAGAAGGTAAAGAAAGTTTGTGACAACTTGGAGATCCCTTTCTACGCGGTTAATGCACAGGATATCTTTAAAGAGAAAATTTTAGATCCATTCGTGGCGTCTAGGCTTATGGGGGAAGTTTTTAGTCCCTCGGCCTTTGCTGTGAAGACGATTGTAGAGATTCTTATCGAAAAAGCAAAAAAATTGGATGCGGACTTCATTGCCACAGGACACTTTGCTAAAATTCAAAAATCTGGTGAGAAAAAAAGAGTTTCAGTCTATACATCAAATGATCTTGAGTTTGATCAAAGTCATGAACTTTCTCTTGTTAAGCAATCTGAACTAGAAAAGCTCATGCTTCCACTCTCTGAAATGAGAAGTATAGAAACTGAAAAGATTGCTTCAATTATCGGGGTGAGTCGTGAGCAAGTTTATCGTCACGCTGATGAAGTGTATCGAGATGATCCAAGAATTACTTCCTTAGTGCAGAGAGAGTCTCCTTTATCACTTCGAAATGAGGGGGAGATTTATCATTACTTCAATGACATCATACTAGGTGATCATGATGGCATTCATTATTATTATCCAGGAAAGAGAAAACTTTCAAGCCGTACAACTCCTGTAATCGACAGCAGTTTAGCTGTTGTGAAAATACAGCCTGCGTATAAACGAGTTATCTTAGCGCCTGTTGATGATATGGATTACGATCATCTTGTCTGCCGGAAGTATTTTAGTAATGGTGTTGAAGATATCACCAAAATAACTACGGCCTTTTTAAAAATTCACGGACGAAATGACAAACTTCCTTGCCATCTTATTTTTAAGTCTAATGGTAATGTTGTGATTAAACTTTCAACCAAACAAAGTGGGAGAAGCTTTGTCGGTGAAAGAGTTTATTTTTATTCAAAACAAGATAAAGGTGGGAAGTTATTGGCCACGGCAATTGTCCACACGAGTTGCAACTATAAAATGGGCCTCCTTCATGAGTTTCCTCCACGAGATGAAGAACTTCAGTCCATCGAAGATGCTCAGACCAATGAAAATGCAAATCCTTATCTTACAGATCTTGAACACTCTCGACATCATTTTTAGGATCGTTATGAAAGCCTTTTTACTTATTGGGAAGATTTAAAGACAATGAGGAAGTATATTCGTAAGGCTGGTATAAACATTAAAGGTATTACGAAGAATCTAAATCTTCACGATCCAAGGCTAGAGAGAGGAAAACTACTAAATTTCAGTGCTTATGATGATCGGTGATGTTTTTTATTTTTACGCTAATAAAATCAACACCAGAAGAGATCGCGTTTCTCATAAAACAGTTTAAAAAGGTGGGGTTTTACCTATTACCCCTTTTAAGTAATGGCAACCTTCATAATTACTAGGGTCGTAACCTGTTGCTAGAAAAATCTCTGAAAACCCTTGGTCATGTAGCTCTAGAGCTAAATCTTCACCTTTAATATCTTCTCCGAGGTTAGAGTCAATATATATGGGGGTGAATTTTTGAATTTCTGGGAGAAATTTAATTAGGTCATCTTTGTTGGAAAAAGTTTTTAATTTTACGTCTTTTAACGAGGCTTTGATTTTCCATAAGTTTCTTACCAGGTCATCGTCATCTATAAACACCGCATCGGTTGAAGCTTCTTTGTTGATTGAGATAGGGACAAATGGTGCTAAGTTTTTAGGAAGTAAAGGGACCTTGATCTTCTCACATCGTTTTCGAATTTCTCCGCTTTCGTAGTGAGAAGTAACAAGTATTGCTCTGCCGCCTTTAAGGTCTAATTCTTCAATTAGATCAAGACCGGTTGTATTTGTACCTAAGATTTCATAATCAAAAAGGTAGCGATTATTTTCATTTTGATCACTTTCTAAGTACCAGCTCCTAAGTTGTTCAGCTGTTGCAAAACTCTTTATATTAATACCGCACTCATTTAATTCGAACTTGCGAAGGATTTCTTTCCATACTTGGTGCATCGTAATGTCATCATCTAAAATGATGAGATTCTGATTCGGCTTAAGGTTTAATTGAGAAAGAAACCACTTTGGTGTCTGTACAAGTGGGAGAGTTATTGCAATTGTAGTTCCCTGATTAATTCTTGAGAGAACCTCAAAGTGTCCTCCCCAAGATTCAACAGATTTTTTTGCATGATAAAGGCCTAGCCCTGTGCCACCCGTTTTTCCAAATGTGGCGCCTTTTTCCGTAATATGAGGAAGTATTGACTTTGGAATGCCTGGGCCATTGTCTGTTATTTGAATTTTTGCCAAGCTTTCTGTGTATGTTGTTAATACATGTACTCTGCCTGGGCCTTCAAGGGCTTCCACTGAGTTGTTGACTAAATTAGAGAGGACTCTTTTGAATTCTACTGCATTAACATTTACAAATAGCCCATAGTTCTCTTTGTTAAACTCTGCCTCAATTTCAAGGCCAATTTTATTACGATATTGTGTTCTTTTTTCTGCCATAAGTGGCTCAATTAAGGCAGACAACATATGCTGATCAATATCGTCTTTCAGGTTTTTGTCATTTTTAGAGTTTCTATTCAAATGATTGTCAGCAATATCATGTATACGACGGGTAGCATTTCGAATAATAGATCTTTGCTCTTCTGGTAGTTGATCAACTTCATTAACAATCATGTCCAAAGCCGCTAGAGGTGATCTAATATCGTGAGCAACTTGCTTGGCAATTGTCTCTTTTGCAACAGAGGTGGCCAAGGCTTTTTCTTTACTTATAATAGATTCTTTCATCCTCTTATATTTTATTGAAAGTTTGAGAAATTCACTAATTCTAATTCGGCTACTTTGTTTGTCGAATAATAAGCTATGAACTTCATTCATTGTGAGTCTCGCAAAAATAAATCCTATGAACAGTGTAAAGAGAAGTAATATCAGAATGGAAAAAACGAAGGATGAATTTAAATATTGTTTGAAGTTGATTGAAGAGCTATTGTAAAAGATTTTGATAGTACCTATTTGTTGATTTGAGCTATTCATATAGGCATAACCATAGCTCGATTCACTTAGGCATTTTCTTCGATTCTGTATTCTCGTTTCAAAATCATTATTTCCAACATAGATGAACGAGCTTTTACTTCCAAAGTAACAGATGAAATCTATTTTTGAATAGCTGGATTTAATATCATTAAGACGTGTTTTTAATTTGATTAAGTCGCCGAGTAGGACTTCTTCCTTGGTAAGGTAACCAACAGTTGTTACTAAGTTTTTATTTCCAGAGATCTCAGCATCAGTTTGTACAGTGTAGTTGTTTAAAGTCGCAATCAGGACTGACAAAAGGATCAATGTCGAAAGAAAAATTAATATGATTCTTTTGAAACTAATTAACATTTATGTGGTCCCATTTAACAAGGTCAAACAGCTCAGCGTTGTCAATGCTTAGGCGCTTGTTTATAAAAAGTTTCAAATCTACTGTTGCAACTGGTAGTGCGTACCCATTATTAGATATCTCTCCAAGAATTTCATTCACTTTGTCGATTAATTCTTTTTGTGTCTCAGAATTGATAAGTTGTTCAATCTTTTTATCAATTATTTTGTTTTTGACTCCTGAAAAATTGAAGTTAGATTTGCTGTGGAAAAATGAGAGGATAAAGAATGGATCGTTATATAAAGCCGAGATCGTCATGATCGTTAAATCAAAATCTTTTCTTACGATCGATCCTAAATAATCTTTTCTTGTCATTTCTTTTTGGTCGATAAACACATTGCAGACTTTTGTGTGGCTAATAAACTTAGATATTAACTCTTTGAATACCTCGTCCCTCTTGATTGTGAATGAAATTTTTAGAGGCTTGAGGTTGGTTTCTACTCCCACAAAGCTTTGATTGAGTTTGTTGTCAAGACTTCCCATCATGTCCTTTGGGATTAAGGAATTGTTGGCACTTTCTCCTAATAATTGTGACTTGTTTATTTTGCTATGAAAGACTTTAGAAAGACATTTTTTATGTGCAAGAGGAATATTATTGTTTAATAAGATTATTGTCGAATTAAAAGAGTCAAAAAGGTATTTGTTCCATTGCTTTTTGTTTATTGAGGTTAATTGGGTCGCAACTTTCTCTGAAACCCAATTGGCACGTGGAGCAATAATGTCAACACCTCCGAGATCACTATTTGTAACAGGAATAAGCTTCACAGTTTTCTTGTCATTTTGTGCTATAAATTCTCTATCGTTCCATTTCGTAATTTTGTAATTGGTTGATGTAATCCATGTCTCTGGAGTTTCTTGCTTAGGTGTGATGCCATTGAAATATACAGCCCAGAATGGACTCGTTAATACTTGAAATGCAGTATAATGCCACCCTTTGTATCTAACTTCTAACATGTGATTATTAATTTTTCTTAACCCCGATATATTTTGGAAAAAGAACGCAGGTATTGATTTCTTATCAAGAATACGATTAAAGGAGTTAACAACTTGATCGGCTTTTATCTCTAAACCGTTTGAAAACTTTTGTCCTTGTTTTAATTTTATAGTAATAATTTTTTGTTTTTCATTTAAAGTCCATGATTCAGCCAAATCACCGCTGTATTGAAAATTTCCTGATATTCTGAACAATCTTCTAAATAAATTATCAGTAAAGAAAACAGTATTATAAGATATTGCTTTTGAAGTATCCAGCCTCTTTGGAATACTCGCGACTAAAATACCGATATCCTTTTTTATATTCTCTTGATCTTGTTTTTTGTTACATGACTGTAGTGCAAGAACAAGTATGAAAAATGTTGATAGTATTGCAAAATTTCTCACGTTAGTTCCTTAAGACTGCACAAACTAATGCACCCATCGCAAATTTATGAGTGTCATTAGATAACCAATTGTGAACCTCTTGTTTCAAAATTTTTTGATCATGCTCAATAAGAAAGTCTTTACAAGGCTTTTTGAAAATCACAGGACTGAGTAGTTGAAAGAAAACGTCTAAACCTAGGTCAAGCGAGGTAAATGGGTCAATGCGGTATTCTAATAAGTTTACCTCTGCTTCTTTTGCTAAAGAAGGTATTTTAAGCCCGATGTTACGGTCACCACCATATTTAGTTTGTGAGAAGTTCGCAGCAAAGAGAAAGAAGTAAGCAATAAAGAGTTTGCTGCCTAGTATGTAATAAGAACTTGGAGTGCGGGCGTTTGACCGGACATCGACCAGCTAAAGTTTAAATATCGGTCG
>JBMYPC010000095.1:0-11864 GCA_049599895.1 Bacteriovoracaceae bacterium
TTGATTCCTGGTCCGTAAACTCCAGCATTGATTCCTGGTCCGTAAACTCCAGCATTGATTCCTGGTCCGTAAACTCCAGCATTGATTCCTGGTCCGTAAACTCCAGCGTTCGGTCCATAAATTCCAGCATTGACTCCCGGTCCATAAATTCCAGCATTGACTCCCGGTCCATAAATTCCAGCGTTCGGTCCATGAATTCCGCCATGGATTACAGGTCCATGAATTCCGCCATGGATTCCCGGTCCATGAATTCCGCCATGGATTCCCGGTCCGTGAATTCCGCCATGGATTCCCGGTCCGTGAATTCCGCCATGGATTCCCGGTCCATAGATACCACCATTAACTCCTGGCCCATGAATTCCACCGTGGATACCACCATGAACTCCTCCATGGACTCCAGGTCCATAGATTCCAGCATTTGGTCCATAAACTCCGCCGTGTACTCCTGGTCCATGAATTCCAGGGCCGTAAATTCCACCGCCAACTCCAACACCTGGAATTCCTCCAAGTCCGTAGCCACCATAAGGACCACCAACTCCACCACCGTGAGGCCCATAAATTCCGCCTGCACCTGGAGCACCGATAATTCCGCCCATTCCAGGTACGCCGCCGTAGCCTCCACCTGGTCCGTATCCATATCCACCACCAGCATATGGCCCCATCATTCCACCAAGGAATCCAGGACTGTATCCGGCACCTACATAAGGATTACCAACTCCGCCTCCATAGCCTCCGCCATAGAGCCCACCGTAACCGGCATAGTTCCCATAGCCGTAACCATTACAGTTGCCCATGAGATCATCTGCTTGTTCCGGAAGAATTGGAGCAGCTCCTCTTTCAAGAGAATAATTTAAATAAGAATCAAATCGATTTGTACAAGCCGTGTGTCCGTAGCGATAAGCATCAGCCCACTCTTGTTGAGTTTTATGTTGATATCTTGAAGAAACATAAACAGAACCAAATAAAGCTAATGGCCCGGCCACAACTCCTAAAGCTTCAACCCAAGGGTTTGGCTTATCTTCTTCATGAAAAAGACAATCGATACAATCAACACCAGCGTGTGATGACATATGAATTCGGTGACATGATCTATAGTCTTTTTCCCAACTCTTTACGTAACGACAAGGATCTTCATCATAACTATCCAGATAACTTGGATCGTCTGCTAATCCTAACTGCCCCCATGCACTCAGTGGTACATGAAGTAGTAATAAAGAGAAAAAGATTAGTTTAAAATTCTGCATTGGTGACTCCAGATCCCAATTTTCTTTCTATTCTTTCGACTTTACGGAGTATTGGAGTACATTCTTTAACTAAATTCCCAATAATTGATGAAGACCATCAGGTTGACTTTTACCATAACCTATTATTTACAATAGGTTATGAATAATTCGCACATCAATTTTTTTTCAGCTCAAACTTTTACTGACCATCCCATAAGTTGGCTAATACTCCTAGGTCTTATTCTAATACTAATTGCGATGACCCTCATCATAAAAAAAGAGGGGCAAAAAATAGACTACGAGCACGAAGTTTTTGAAATCGGAAACTTTCAAATCAAAGTTCCTCTCTGGTGGACCCAAAAGGAAGGTCCAAATAAACAAAGCCTCTCCTTTTATCGATCCGACACAGCCTACGAATGGCTTGCGACTTATTACTGGTACCCCAAAAAAGACATTGAAAACTCAAGCGAAGAGTTTTTTAGAAATTTTATTTTAAATGAGAAACTCGAACTTGATGAAAGTGAAGCCATTATTGATGAGCTTCATTCAAAATCTAAAGAACATTACAAAGTGTTTCGAATCGAAGGAACAGCAACTCAGGCCAAGATTAAACGCTGCTATGTTGATTGCTTTATCATCGAAGATGAAAAGAATAATGAAGTTCTCATTGGCTATAGCTGGAGCTCAATCCTTAATGGACTCGTAGAGGGACCTTATTTTGAGAGAGTTCTAGAAACTTTGCTTGATTAGTTTTTTCGAGGTGAAAAAGTTCTGATCTTTTGAACAAGAAATGAAGCGATCTCATCATCCGTTCCAAAAACATCATCAACAAGATCATTTTCTAAAAGAAACTGAGTCATTCTTAATGAAATCTGATGAAGTGATTCAACAAGATAAAGTCCACCAATGTTTTCTCCACTAAAACCTTTGATGATTTCTTTTCTTGCGTGGTTGTACATTTCAGATTCTGTGACATCTTCAGGAAGATTGTCCGCACCCATCTTCTCTTCAACTTCTTCAATTGCTTGTTCTTTAATATCTTCGTCTGTAGCAAAGCAAACACCAAACTCAGTGGCCATTGCTTCGATAAGTGCATCACGATTTGTTACGTGAAAATCAATCGTATTACTTTCTTTCAAGTAATTTATCGTAAAACTCGCTAGATCTTTCAACGTTTCGAAATCAGTCTTCATTAATATATGCCTTTACAGTACTTATTACTAAGAGAATAACAGGTTATCCGCTACTTAGCCAAAACCTTTTTTAAAAAATTCCCCTCACCAAGGAGAAATAGAATACCCAAATAGCTTAATCCAGAAAGGAGTAAAATCATAACAAAAATTGCGGATTTCATTAAAAATATACTTGAATAATCAATATATAGCTCACTAAGCCACCATGCAGCGATACCTGAAATTGAGGAGGAAATCATCATCTTTAACTGACGCCCCCCAATAACTGAGAGAAGGTCAAATCCTAAATCTTTTTTAAGCTTGAAAAACTGGATCCCTGCATTAATTAAAACCGACAAAGATGTTCCTAAAGGTAAAATCCAAAAACCGTAGAGAGGAGTTAAAACCCAACAGAATAGAATATTAAAAATCACACAGCCAACTGAAGTCATGACCGGAAACTTGGGATTGTCTAATGTGTAAAAAGTTGGAGAGAAAATTTTAAAGAGCCCATAGGAAGGAAGCCCTAGAGCAAAGAACTTCAAAACCCATTGGGTTTGCTGAGTATCTTCTGCTGTAAAAGCTCCCCTCTCAAAAACTAAATGAACCATGGGCTCAGAAAGGCCAATAAGAAGGCCTGTGCAAAAAAGAAGAAGAAATAAGGAATAAGAAATAGAAGACTTAAAATAACCCATGGCCTCCTCTTTTCTCTGTCCTTTCCAAGCAGCAGAAAAATGCACAAGGTTTGAGTTTGCAAGAGAAACCCCAATAATCCCCACGGGAAATTGATAGAGCCTAAAAGCATAGGTTAACCACGAAACCGCACCAACCACAGTTCCAGTTGCAAGATAAGTGTTCACAATAATATTGAGTTGATTGGTCGCAACTCCAATAGTTCCAATCCCCATTCTGCCTAGAATACTTTTTTGATTCTCATCCCAAAGCTTTAAACCCTTAACAGGCCCAAGCCTTTTTTTAAGCATAAGAGGAACTTGAAATAAAAACTGAAAAGCTCCCCCCAAAAGAACTCCCCAAGCAAGAGCGAGAATAGGCTCCATACCTTTTGAAGCAAAATATTTTGAACCAAAGAGAATCGCACCAATCATAGCGACATTAAAAGTTGCTGGTGCAAATGAAGGAATAAAAAAGGCCTTAAAAGTATTCAATGCTCCCATCACTAATGCCGCTAAACTAATCAGCATTAAAAACGGCGCCATAATTCGAACCAAAACAACAGTGAGTTCAAACTTCTCGCGATCCTTTGCATACTCAGCGTCTGTCATAAGCGCCACTAAATCTGAAGCAAAGTATTCAATTCCAAGAACGATGAAAAAAGTAATACCTGTTAACAGACAAAAGCTAGACCAGATAAGCTTGCGGGCTTCTCTTTGCACCGAATCATCCCCCTCTTCTTTAACTTTGGAGAGGATCGGAACAAAGGCTGCAGAAAAAGAGCCCTCTGCAAAGAGATCCCTCAACATGTTTGGTATTCGATAAGCAATTTGAAAGGCGTCCGTCACCCCACTGGCACCAAAGGTTGCCGCCATAGCAAGCTCTCGTATCAATCCAAGAACGCGTGACAGCATTGTAGCGACACCCATTTTAAAAGATGAAAATAAAATTTTATTTGATTTCAGAGACTCCCCTTTTCTTAACGCCTACGGTCTAAAACAAAAAACCGACTTTTCAAATAAAGCTTTTCAATTTACGCTCACTATACATTGTGATAATTCAAAGAATCTCAAAAATTTAAACTCTTGAGTAGTCTTTTATTGGAATGTTGTCTTATGACAACGAAAAGGAGAAGTGGTTCATGGAATCAGTTATGGGATTTGCAGGCTATAGTTGGATTATAGGCTGTCTAGGATTTGGGTTTGCGGTAGCAACTTATTATTGGGTTAAAAATCAGCCAGCGGGTAATGCGAAGATGACAGGAATCGCAACACTCATTGAATCTGGTTCAATGACGTTCCTTAAAAAGGAATACACTATCCTCATCGGATTTTTGGCCATCGTTACAATTCTTCTAGGTGTAAAACTTGGAACGAATACAGCGGTTGCTTATGTAATCGGTGCCTTTACTTCTATGTTCTGCGGATACATGGGAATGAAAGCTGCAACTAAAGCGAACGTAAGAACAGCAGAAGCTGCAGCTCAAAGCGGACAGGGAAAAGCTCTCACTGTTGCTTTCTTTGGTGGATCAGTTATGGGGATGGTTGTTGCCTCTCTTGGTCTTGTTGGTGTTGCTCTTGTTTATAAATTTTTAACAGGAACATCTATTGAAGCCCTTAACGGTTTTGCAATGGGTGCTTCTTCAATTGCTCTTTTTGCTCGTGTTGGTGGTGGTATCTATACTAAAGCTGCTGACGTTGGTGCTGACCTTGTTGGTAAAGTTGAAGCAGGAATTCCTGAAGACGATCCAAGAAACCCAGCAACAATTGCTGATAATGTTGGTGACAATGTTGGTGATACTGCTGGTATGGGTGCCGATATTTTCGAGTCTTATTGTGGATCGGTTATCGCAACAATGTTTATTGGATCAAAGCTTGCTGAAAATACAACGGGAGCTATCACACTTCCAATTATCGTCATTGCCATTGGACTTATCGCTTCTTTATTAGCGGTTCTTACAATGAACCTTTTAAAGAACTCAAACCCAGCAAACGCTTTAAGAATCACTCCTGTGATTGGCCTTCTTGGACTATTCCTTGGTGCTTATTTTGTTGTTGATGCTCTTAATTTTACTGTTTTCCCACATAGAATGGGACCATTCATTGCTATGGTGATTGGATCACTTGTTGGTCTTTCAACTGGTTTTGCAACTGAGTACTTTACAGCTGGAGAATTCAGCCCAGTAAAGAAAGTTGCAAAAGCTGGTAAAACAGGTCCAGCGACAAACATTATTGCTGGTCTTGCTGTTGGTATGTATTCATGTATTCCACCAATCTTTTTAATTGCTCTTGGTATCTACTTCTCAAATATGTACGCAGGTCTTTACGGAATCGGTATTGCTGCTGTTGGTATGCTAGCAACAACTGGTGTAACAATGACTGTTGATGCTTACGGGCCAATCTCTGATAACGCTGGTGGTATCGCTGAAATGAGTGAACTAGGACCAGAAGTTAGAGCGATTACTGACGGACTTGATTCAATCGGAAACACAACTGCTGCTGTTGGAAAAGGTTTTGCGATTGGTTCAGCGGCACTTACAGCACTTGCAATGTTCTCTGCATACGCTTCAGCTGTTGGACTTCAAACAATTAACATCATGACTCCTGAAGTTGTTATCGGGCTTTTCATTGGTGGAATGCTGCCATTCTATGTTGGTGCGAACACAATGGACTCAGTTGGATCTGCTGCTCAAAAAATGGTTGAGGAAGTAAGACGTCAATTTAGAGAAATTCCAGGAATCATGGAAGGAACAGGAAAGCCTGACACTGAAAGATGTGTTGAGATTGCAACCGCTGCTTCACTTAAAGAAATGATTCTGCCAGGTGTTGTCGCAATTCTTTCACCACTTCTTGTAGGATTTATCCTTGGTAAAGAAGCTCTTGGTGGAATGCTTGCTGGTGCTACTGTGACAGGTGTTCTTCTTGCACTTTTCATGGCAAACGCTGGTGGTGCTTGGGATAACGCTAAAAAAGCGATTGAACAAGGACACGTTGAAGGTGAATCTAAAGGTGGCGAAGCTCACAAAGCAGCCGTTACAGGTGATACTGTAGGTGACCCGTTCAAAGATACTTCAGGACCTGCGATGAACATTCTCGTTAAGCTTATGAGTATTGTGGCACTTGTTATAGCACCACTACTTTAATCAAATAAAAAATTGATTTGATATTAGGGGCTCTTTTTAGGGCCCCTTTTTTTTGATGTTTTTACTACAAGATCGAAGAATTGTAGTCAGTTTCTCAAGACAACAAAAATGGTACCTTAGACAAACTTAGAAAACCTAACCAAATTTTGATCAATTCTTTGCACTAATCCCCTATTAAGACCATGATATTAATGAGATGATTTCCTCTCAATTCGTTGCCATTGGGGTCTAAATGAAGTTTTCCTTGTCAATAATTGTTGTTTCGACTTTTATTCTTTCAACCACAGTAAAAGCATCCACTCTCATCGATCCTTTTCTCAACAATGTTCGCCTAAGTGCTCTCGAGGCTAAGATCATTGAAATTGATAAAAACTCTTCTCTTCTTAAAAACACTCTTGAACTTGCAAGCTTTGATATCGATACTGATATTAATGCGAGCTTTGAAAGAGATGACTCTGCTGCATTTAATATCAACTCTGCTTCTCGAAACGATACCTACACCTTTGGAACATCCGTCTCCAAGTTATGGCGATCAGGATTTAAAACCCAATTTAATTACGAAGTAAAAGATCAGTATTTTGAATACCCGACATTTACAGACCTTAGTTATCTTTATCCAACGACAAGTATTAGTGTCACAACAAATGTTTTTCAGGATCTTTTTGGAAGGCGATATAAATATCAAGCTCAAAAGATTTCTCAGAATGAAAAGGTCATCGAACAAAATTCGAACAATCAACTCCGCTCATTACTTGCGACTGCTCTTTTAAGACTTGCAGAAGTTTTAGAGATTCAAGATGACTTAAAACTTCAAAAAAGACTTTGTACTCAAGTTGAAAATCAAACCACACAACTTAAAGAAAAAAATAAAAGAGGTTCGATTCCCAAACGAGAATATCTCCTCAGTTTAAAAGAACAAAATACTTGTCAGGCAACTGTAAAAGCGGAAGAAAAAAAGCGACTTGAGAAAATTAATGCTTTTGAAGCAAAATTCAACGTCAAAGTTGCTCCCTATCTTCTCGTCAACATTAAAGATGCTTTCATGGAGATCTCTTCGATCTACACCAAATACACTGGGCAAGCAAAAGAAGTCAGCTTCGATGACAACCCCGATATTAAAGAAATTTCTCAAAGAATTTCAGCAATGGAAAATAATGTTCAAGAACTCAGAACTCAGACAAAACTCGATATTGACCTCACCTTAAAGGTTGGCTCAAGCGGAGTTGAAGATAACTTTGGAAAGGCTAATGAACAGGCCTTCAAAGGAGAAAATCCTTTTATCTATGCAGGTCTAACTCTGAACCTTCCAAGCACGAACCGAACAGAAAGAGTCAATCACACCTCTAAGCTCCTTGATCTCGAATCACTTAGAAAAAGAAAAGACCTTGCTTGGGCACAAAAGGTGTCTAGTTTTCAAACCCTCAAAGAAAGTCTTATGAAAGATTATGAGATCTATAAAGACTACGAAAGAAATGTTGCACTCTCTGAAAGTATTCTTAAAGAAGCCAGAAGAGACTTCAACAATGGACGAATTGATTTCTTTGCCTATATGGAGTTTCAAAAAGGTCTTATTCAAAGTCGACAAAGACTTGGAGAGCTACGAACACAGATTATTATCAACACAGTTGAATTTTTTGATTATTTTAATTTCTTTTCAAAATTTTACTAGACTCAGCTAAGGCCAATCTTTATGAGACTCTTTAGATTCTTTCTGAACCAAAAACTTTTTGTCCACTACATTACCATTGTGATTGTGATATTAGGTTTTATGACTCTCAATGTGATCCAACGAGAGGCAAGACCAAACGTCAATTTTAACCGTGTTGTCATTAGTGTCGGTTATCCAGGGGCGGCTCCTTCAGATATTGAAGAACTCGTGATTGACCCTATCGAAGAAAAAATCAATGAAGTTGATGGTATCGAAGAATATCGTTCTGTTTCCTATTCAGGAGCAGGGATTATTTCAATTGTCATTGATGAAGAACACCCAGACCTTGATCAGGTTGTGGACGATATTAGAAGAAAAGTTGCCGAGGTCAATGATCTTCCTGATGAGGTGAATGATCCTTTTGTGTCAGAAATTAAAGCCGAGAATATTCCTGTCCTTAGACTTGCTCTTTATGGTGATGCCAAACCATTTGATCTGAAGATTGAAGTTGAGAAACTCAGAGACTACGTCAAAACTTTTGATGGAGTTCAAAGTGTTAGTTACGCAGGCCTTGAGGACCTTCAACTCAAAGTTTTAACCAATCCCGATAAACTTAATACTTATGATGTCACTCTCATTGAAATCATTTCAAGACTCAGAGAATGGGCAAAACAAAGGCCAGGTGGTCTTCTTGAGAATTCTACGAGTACTCATAACCTTACCGTAGGAAAAGACTATAACGATATTGATGAGCTCCTCAACTTTACAGTGAGAAGTAATGACTCTGGAAAAAATGTTCAACTCAAAGATATCGCCGCTGTTGATTATGACACTCAAACAACTCAGAAAAGATCAATCTTTGGAGACAAAAGTGCAGTTCTTGTCACCATCGTCAAAAAAACCAATGCAGATGTTGTTAAAACAGTAGATGAAGTTCGTGCTGGACTAGAAGACTATCGTAAGAACTTAAAAAATGGACTCGACTTTAAGCTTTACACAGATGAATCAAAAAGAGTTCGTTCCCGCCTTAAGACTGTAACTTCAAATGCCCTTTCGGGACTTCTCCTAGTCATTATCATTCTTGTCCTCTTTCTCGATTGGAGATCAGCTGCGGTTGTTTCTCTAGGTCTTCCCGTTGCCGTGCTTGGTGGTATTGTGATGGTCTACCTTCTTGGCAACACTCTCAACTCCCTTGTGATTATTGGGATGATCATTGTTCTGGGAATGTTGGTCGATGATGCCATTGTTGTCTGTGAAAACATATATGCCTATCTTGAAGAGGGACTCTCTCCATCTGAAGCAGCAATAAAAGGTGTCTCGCAAATCTCTGTTCCAGTTGTGGCCACTGTCTTGACAACGATCTTTGCTTTCTTTCCGATTCTCTTTATGAAAGAAATTATTGGCCAATTTTTAAGAGTGATCCCTGCAACAGTCATTGTGATGCTTGCCGTTTCCTTATTTGAGGCTCTTGTCATTCTTCCGATTCACGCTGAAGAAATCATGCGACCAAAACTCAAGAAGAAGAAAAAGATAGGCCCCTTTAAAAGAATCGAAGGAGTCTATCGCAAATACTTAGAATGGAGTTTAAAACATCGCTGGATTGTTTCAGGTATTCTTCTCATTTTCCTAGGGATTTCTGGTTATCAAGGAAAACAACTTTTTCAAAAGTTTCGCCTTTTCCCTGCAACAGGACTTGATGGACTTTCAATTAGAGTCGAACTCAAGAAAAACTCTCCTATCGAAAAAACCTCAGATACCCTTAAGATGCTTGGTAAAGAACTCGAAGAGATATCGGAAGGAACATTTGACAGTATTTTCTCAACTGCCGGACAAGTCCTCACAGGAGGAAGCTCCGGAAGTCGACAAAATGCCTCTCACTTAGGCTCTGTGGATATTCGCTTCACCTCTGATCCAGACTTTATTCATAAAGAAAAAAGGATTGTTGGTCAGATAAGAAAAGTCTCAAAAGAATTTGCGAAGAAGTATAACGTCAAAACCAGTATCACAATCGATAGACCTGGCCCCCCTGTTGGTAAGCCAATTCAATATGAGATTACTTCTCGAAACTTCGACATAGGTAAAGAAGTTGTCTCTAAAATCATAAAAGAGTTTGAAAAGATCAATGGAGTTGAAAGCCTCGAGACAGATCTTGATGGTGAAACAATCATGTACCGATTCCAAATTGATAATGCTCGAGCAGTCTCTGAAGGTGTCGACCCTGTTAATATCTCAAGAACGATCTTTTCGGCTTCCACAGGAGTAATTACGAATGAGATTCTGAAAAGCAATGAACGAGTTGAAATTCTCGTCGGAGTCGATTCAGAATCAGAAATGAAAGCAAAAGATATTCTCAATCTAAGAATTCGAAATAAGTTCTCACAGGCTGTTCCCCTTGCTTCTTTTGTCGAGCTTGTAGAAGAAACAAGTCCAAGCTCAATTCAAAGACTCAACGGCATTCGAACGATTACCTTATTTGGTGAAGTAAGAGAAAAGGAAATTACCGGAAAAGAGGCCAATGCTCAAGTTCGCCCTTTTATTGAAAAACTCAAAAAAGAATATCCTACAATAAAAATCTCTACTGGCGGTGGTGAAAAAGATAGAATGAAGGCCCTTAAAGATACGATGAGACTTTATATTCTTGCGATCTTTTTAATCTTTATGGTGATCAGTCTTTCTTTTCAATCAGTGGTCTACCCATTTTTAGTTTTACTCGCAATTCCTCTCGGACTTTGCGGTGTTGTTTGGTCACTTTCATTACATGGACAGCCTCTCTCACTTATGGGAATTATCGGTGTTGTTGGACTCTCTGGAGTTGTCGTAAACGTCTCGATTATTCTTTTAAGTTTTATTCGAGAGAAAATTCGCTCAGGTCTTAGTAAAGAAGAGGCCATTATTCAAGCTGGGCTCAGAAGGCTAAGACCAATTGTCATTACAACGATTACCACATTGATTGGACTTATTCCGACGATCTATGGAATCGGTGGGGTTGATACCTTCGTTCAACCACTGGCCCTTGTTCTTGGTTGGGGACTATTTGTGGCAACAGGATTATCAATATTTGCACTTCCGGCTTTAGTGTCGTTGGTACCAAAGCTTGAAAAGATGTCAAAATAGTCATAACCAATTGATTTCATAGTATTCTAAAAAGATTACAATTTTCCAACGGGATAAGTATCTTATGCTATGACATACATAGTCATGAGAACGAAGAAGTCAAAAATCCTTAAATCAACGTTTGCAATCTCAATTGCTATTAATGCCGCACTGATTGTTTTTCTTTTTCAAATCTCAAACCCCGTCTCATTAAAAACAGCGATTAATTTTTCGAAGGTCAATTATATCAACGCCTGCGTAACGGCTTCAAAGGAATTAAGTCCAGAGAGAAGCTGGAGAAGTCATTGCTTGAATAAAGGGAATCAGTTTTTTTCTGATATTGAGCAGATCTTTAGATAGTAAACCGAGTTCCCCTCACACGACCTTGAATAAACTCAGTCAAAGTATTTTCACGCCGACCATCAAGAAGAGAAATATTATCAACACCATTTTTAAGCGCCTTAAAAATCGAAAGACATTTAACGAACATACCACCAACGATCACTTCTTTCTTTGAAAGCTCTTTAAAGCTCTCTTCAGTTAAATCCTTAATAAGCTCTTTTCGATGATCAAGAACACCTATTTGATCACTGAGAAAAATAAGATTTTTTGCTCCTAGCTCTCGAGAAACTCCCATGGCTGCATAATCGGCATTAATGTTAAGAGGGAGTCCATCATCTGAGGTTCCAACAGGACAAAGAATACAAAGAGATGAAGATGAAGCCTGAAAGTTCTTAAGATTAAGAGACTCCACTTCACCCACCTCACCTAAGGAAGAACTTAACCGTTTTCCATTTAAAATCTTATGCTCAAAACCACAGAGCCGCTTAGGGCCTAAACCTTCATTCTCTAGAAACTTTGAAATTTTTTGATTAGCTCTTTTCCACAAAGCATTATGTAAATGAGGCATCATC
>JBMYPC010000096.1:0-11833 GCA_049599895.1 Bacteriovoracaceae bacterium
ATCGAGGCTGTGAATTTACAATTCGAGTTCTTTACGTTAATTCCTTTTCATTAGAGGGACTTCTTACATTAGCTGGTTAAAAAACTAAGCGACGTTGGAATCTTTTGCTTTTTTCTTTGGTATGCATAAAACAAAAGCAGTGTGACCATCGATGGTCTTATAGATAAGATCTCCTCCATGATCCTGAGCGATACCTTTTGAAATAGAAAGGCCTAATCCTGTACCCTTACCAACATCTTTTGTTGTAAAAAAAGGATCAAAGATTTTTTCAATTAATTCCTGGTCAATCCCTAAGCCACTGTCTTTTATTATGATCTCATCAAACTTTTCCGTCTCTGCATAAGAGATTTCAACCCAGGGTGTATTTTCTTCTGAGTTTGCATCGATAGCATTAGCGATCAGATTAATAATAATTTGTTCAATTTGAGACTGGTCAATTAAGAGAGTCACATCATTTTTAATGAGTGAGGTGATCTTTATGGAAGACTTGGAGGCTTTGATAGATGACATTTCAATACATTCTTCAATAAGCTCAATCAATGATTTTTTCGCAAGAGAAATTTCATTCTGAGATCTTGAGAATCGTTTTAAACCTTTTACGATTTTAGAAATTCGATCCGTAGACTTTTGAATTCTGTTGAGATGTTCTTTCGTTTTTTCACATCCAGAGTTTAGGCGTGAGATGATCGTGGCACCTCCGCTTATAATGGCCAGAGGGTTATTGATTTCATGAGCAACTCCCGCGGCCATTTCCCCAAGAGAGGCAAGTTTGGTTTTGTGAAAAGCGATAGTCTTTTGTTTTTGAAGTTCTTGATGGGATCTTTCGATTTCTTTTGTTTGCCTATAGACCTTGGCTTTAATCTGTTCTTCTTCCTTAATCAGTTTGAACATAATAAATGATAAAGAGAGAGTGAGAAAAATCCCTAAAACTGAAATGATGAGATAAATCTTAACATCATCATCGAGATGGGTGGACTTTTTTGTTTTTGCCAGGTAGGTAATAAAAATTCCATTTGATTCAAGGGTATCGTACAAATTGTGAATCTCATCATTTTGAATTGAATAGACTTCTTTTGGAGATTTCTTTCCAGTGCTAAGATCAATTGTGATCACATTTTGATAATTAGAATCGTTGATAATGAGAAATTCATTATGATCTCTAATATCAGAAAGGGAAGTGATCAGTTGAGATTCAATGATCATGATAAGAAGACCTGATTGTCCTCCTAGAGAAGTCACCCCTTTTGTGAGAATAATATATAAAGATTCATTAGTTGAAATTGTTTTAATGGGTTCGAGTATACTACCTTCCTGACAAAGAGAATTCTCTTTTGCAATCAGGTTTGAATAGAGAGAATATTTTTCTTTTTGATCGTTATTGCGCCAACACAAAGCTGAAACTTTATTTTTCTGAATGAGGTTTCTCGTAAACAGAGTGAATTCTGATTGATCAACGTAAGAGGAGGCTTTAAAAAAGTTTGCTAAGTTATCTAGGTGATAATAAAACTTGGAAAATTGATTCTTCACACCAGCAAAGCCTTTTTGGGTTTGGTAATCAAAGCTATGCTTAAATCTCTCTCTTTGAATTTCAACTTGATGAAAATAAAGATAGATCGAAAGAAAAATTCCTACAAAAGTAAAAAAAACGACAAATGCAAGGCTTACTCTCATCTTCATTTAGGACTGCAGCACTTTTAAGAGGTTTTGAGGATAACTCTTTTTGAGAAAACTCCACTGCAGAATTTGCTGTTTACGGCCAAGCTTCTCTGTAATGGATTCCCACTTTTTATGAAGTTCTTTGAAGGCAAGCTCTGGTGTGAGATTTCCAAGTGAGCAATTATGAATGATCTGTTTTAAAGCGCCAAGGTACTGGCCCTGTCCGCTAAGGTAAAGATCAGGAATACTATTTTTGAGACAAGTCTCATGAATTTTTAGAAAATCTTTACTGTAGGTTTTTGTAATTTCTGGACAATTATAATGGCCTTGTCTATGAGGATCAAAATATCCTCCGACTTCTCGAACCGATTTTTTTGAAATTTCCGAAGTCGAAGCAAATAAACAAAAAAGATACGCAACCTCTTTTTGGTTAGAATTTTGAGAAACAGTATAGTTCCATCCCCAGTTAAAATAGGGAACAGTAAATGTTTTACCGTTTTTCACTCCACCAGGAAGTGGAGCAAAAGTCATATTGTTTTTTATTTTTGAATTCGGTCCGTTGAGATATTTTTGTGTTCCACCCCAACCAAAATTCACATAGCTCTTACCCTCTGAAAAATTTTTGAAATTATCAAAGAGACTATCTTTAAAACTTCTTTCATCAAGGAACTTATTGATCTTTAGCATTTCTTTAAGAGCTTGAATCGATTGAGGATGCTCGATATTTGGAGTCATGTCGTCTTTAAATGGCAGAAGACCTTTTCCATGAAGACGGACCCAATACTCCCAAATCTGGTAATCTTTATTTCGAAAGAGATTCCCTCCATAACGATTGTTTTGAGGGTCATGAAAAAACTCAATCTGACGATCAAGTTCCTCCCATGTCTTTGGAACTTTAAGCTGATTGCCAGTCTTCTTTAAGTAAGAACTTTTAAAACTTTCGTTTTCAAGAAAAGACTTATTAAGAAACATGATATAGGTGTCACCATCAGCTTGATAGCCATAAAACTTTCCTTTATAAAAATCTCCACGATCGTAGAGGATGTCATCTTTAAAGTTCTTAGGTTCAAACTCCTTTGCATATGAGCTTAAATCTTCAATGACATTGGCCTCAACGAGATTAGGAAGGTTAAAGGTCGCTGGTAATGCGATATCAAAGTTTGATTTATGATAAATTTTATTATCGAGCATCATCTCTGCTGCAATATTATCTAGTGAACCTTCTTTGAGATTAATTTTGATTCCAGAAGCTTTGCTAAACTCTGAAGCGATCGGTTTGAGATTACCAAGAGACCCTTTTGGATAAAGGATTGTGAGAGGCGTTCGATTCCACTTTTTCTTTGCGATCTTTGCGATATCAAGAGAATTCCTAGGTCGACTTTTAGGTGAACTGAAAGCAAGTGGCGAGATGGTAAGCGCCGAGAGCCCACCAATAGAATTTTTAATGAAGATTCTTCTCGAGGTTTTCATAGTTTTACCAATAAAGTTTTTCTACTTTTCGAGTTTCTACAAAAATGGTGCCCGAGGCCGGACTTGAACCGGCACGTCCGATAAAGGACGAGGGATTTTAAATCCCTTGTGTCTACCAATTCCACCACCCGGGCATTATAATTGGGTAAGGTCTAATAATTCTCTGGAATTATTGAATTCGTAGGGGTTTAATTTTGTACGATTTGCTCAAGTTCTGTCAATGGCGATTTTTAATGAAGCGTAATGTTATTTGCTTACTCTTCTCACTACTAATACTCGAGGGCTGCTCTAACTCAGGGGAAGAGAAGAATAAGAAAGTTGACCCTTACGCTCCTGTAAAGGTCTCCGCTTTCTGGCTCGATGGGCCAGAATTCGTGAAAAAGAGTGATGAGGACCTTGCCCTCGAGCCTCATGCTTTTATTGACCCAGTTCCTTTTAGTGATGCCAGCACTTTTGAACTCAATTTTGTTCCCATGACCTTAAAAGGGGACAAGTTTCTCTACAATTTGGATACAGCTTCAGGGCAGATTTATCGGGAAAAAGATCTTTGTAAACAAAGAGATGTTTGGAAGCGCTCAAAACTTCCCGTTTATAGGCCCCCCTTTACGGAAGGGTTTATACCAAGACTTTTGAACCAAAACGGTAAACCTCAGAGGATAATCGTTTTTGGTTCAAATAAGAACTTCAAGGACTTCTCTTATAAAGAAATTCATTCCTACAGAGTTCGAGTTGTGGGAGGTCTTATTTTTCAATACTGTGATTTTTTCCCTTGTGGAGGAAATTCAAAAAAGTGGCTTGGTTCAATGATTCTAGTTGCTGTTCCACCTAAAGATCCAGACTTTGGAAAAGTTAAAGAACTTGAAGAACTTAAAAAGAAAATGGGCAAGAAAAAATGGGACCGAGTGGTGACCTATCTTGAAAACTACAGAGGAAGAACCTTTAAGCAATCAGGTGAGTCTCCCGCATATCGAATTATCGGCGATACAGACGCATCGAAGTCATTTAGACATGCTTTTGATAAAGGGCTCTTTTTTCAAATGCCAAGGCTTAGAACTCTTAAAAAAAGCTGTTGGTCTTTATATGATTTCACTTGGAAAAGTTTAGAGAAAATTCGATCTTCAAGGCCAAGATCAAAAACAGAGTTTAAACGTGAACAAAACAAAAGGGCAGCTGAGCAGATTCAGAAGATTTTCGAATCAAGAGTAATTGATGAAACCCCATTTGTTCCAGCAGAGAAAGAAAATTTAATTGCCACAGACTTTGCTCGGTTTTTTGATTATTGGTACAAAAATTTTGGTTCTGCTTATGCCTACTGTAGAAGGTTTTTACCTGCTGCCAATCATAGGGTAGCTCCGAGAAGACATTGGACCATGGAATATCTCTGGCTTTTCTTAAAACTTGAAGAATATGGTTATGTTTATCAATGCCCAAAACGCGCTTGGCTAGAAAACCCTAAAACTCGAGACGGACGCTATTCACTTGATCCCTATGAGGCAAAAAAAAATTGTACGACCTACGAGCTTGACCAAGCTTTTGAGCAAGCCGATCAATTTATTGAAGGTCTAAGAATCAACAATAAGCCTCATCCGATGTATTTAGAGTATGACTTTGGAGATGGGGGAACCCATCAAAGGCTTTTTTCTTGGGTTGAATCGAGAGGCAAGAAACTGAGTTGCATAAAGTCTAAAAAAAGAAAATTAGAGTTCAATGCTTTTCCAGATGATGTCAAATGGGAGCCCTTTGATCGTGGGGAGAAAAAGGGTATCTTAATAAGACCTAGACGATAATCTCTAGGAAATAAATCTTTGAGGTATATTTGAAAAAACTTGCTCTTTTTTCAACATTTGTCTTTTTAGGAATTTTTGCGTTAAAAATCTTTCGGCCTCAAAAAACGGAACCTCTAATCCAAATTCCTGATTATTCAAATCAAAAAAAAGCTCAAAGGCCTAAACCTCCTAAGGAAGTAAAAAAAGAGAAAAAACCTGTTTCTATTTCTAGAGCTTTGCCAAAAAAAGAGAATATCGTTTCCCTTAAAAGAGAGTCTAAAAAAGTTTTAGAGTCGAGACCTTATGAAAAAGTCAAAGATCCTAAAGAATATTCTGTTCTTGATGCGGATGGAAATCTTTTTATTGAGAATATCGTTGTCGATGGTGATGATCTGGTTGCTCATGGAGATATTTTAGTAGGATCAGCAAGTAAGATCCTTGAAAAACTCAAAAAAGGATCAGGTCTCGTTCTTCCCAAACCTATTCCCTGGACAAATGGAATTGTTCCCTATGTGATTCAAGATGGTCTTAAAAATACAGATGCCGTTAGAGAAAGTATTGAGTATTTTAATTCTTTAGATGTGGTTAAGTTTGTTCCTCGTGATGAGCATAAAAACTTTATTTCTTTTGAAAAGGGCGAAAACAATTGTTACTCCCATGTGGGAATGATTGGTGGGAAACAAAAGGTAAGCCTCAGTGAGAGGTGTGGTTATGGTGAAATCAATCATGAAATTACTCATGCCCTTGGTTTTTTTCATGAGCAAAATAGAGAAGATCGAGATGATTATATCGAAGTTCATTGGTATAACATCGATGAAATGTATCACCCTCAGTTTAAAAAAATACCTAATTCTTGGCAGCATCTCTACGAAACAAAGTTCGACTTTAAATCAATAATGCTTTATCCTCCAACGGCATTTTCTCTATATGAGAATGACTACGCGATAACAACCGTTGAGGGAGAAGCCTATGAAAAACAAACGGATGAACTCAGTCGAATTGATATTCTAAGGCTCAAAATGCTTTATACTGATTCTGAATGATTTTGAAAGAGGTCAATAAGCTCATCATTTTCAAGAGTTGAAATCTTAAAAACGTCACTAAAACCTTTAATGATTTCGCTCTTCTCTCCGAGTGACGATTTGAGAAGATTGATGTAATTACTTCTTTTTATTTCTTTTCCCCCCAACGCACTTACAACAGGAGTGACCATTTGAGTGTCCATCCAGTGGATTCCTTGGGTCTTGAGATAAAGCATAAGTCCCACAAGGGCGATTTTTGAGGCATCTGTTTCTGAGTGGTACATGGATTCACCACCAATAAACCGATCGATGGAGACGCCATAAAGACCACCAACAATTTCTTTATTTTGATTTCGGACTTCAACAGAATAAGTGAAACCCGCTCCATGAAAGTTACGGTAAGCCTCAAGAAGGTCCTCTGTAATCCAAGTTCCACTTTGGCCTTTTCTATTTTTGGCCTTTTTACAAGCTTCAATAATAAAATCAAAGTTTTGATTAAAAGTAATTTTTAATTTTGATTTTTTTAAGCTTTTAAGAAGAGATTTTGGGATATGCAGATCACTAACATTAAGAATTCCTCTTGGATTTGGAGAAAACCAAGCAAGGGGATATTCATCGGAAATTGGCCATGGAAAAATTCCTGACTGGTAGGCAAGAAGAAGAGTTTCAATGTCGAGATCTCCACCTATGGCCAAAAGGCCATGTTCATCTGCTCGTTGAACGGGAGGAAATCGATCCACTACCATGATAATAGTATAACCAACAATGGTCTTTTTGATAAAGAATTAAACAAGATGCTCAAGAATACTAGAAGCCGTCTGTAGAGTATTTTGGGGTTCTGGAAAAAGAGTCGGTCCCGTTTCTTTAAGATGAGGCCAATTATTAACCAGTGGCGCAACTTCAACAAGGTCTGTACTCAGGACATTGAATTCATTTTGAAGGGCCTTAATAATACAGATACTCTCATGAGGGGAAAGTCCTCCCGTCTCTGGTGTTCCTGTAGCGGCGGCATAACTAGAGTCGATAGCATCAATATCAAAACTAATATAGAGATCTTCAATACTTTGTTTTTTTAAGTGCGAGACGATAAATTCACACCATTCATCGATTGGTTTTTCTTTAATTTCATGAGACCAGATTTGTGGGAATTTAAATTTATTTTCCCAATGATCTCGATCTTGGCCACTTGAGCGAATCCCTATTTGAACAAGGTTTTGAGAGGATTCAAGATAGGGGAGTACGTGATAAGTCCAAGAGCCAAAACAAAGATCAATCCCAAGCCTCTTATCAAGAAGGTCTGTATGGGCATCGAAGTGGATAAGTCCAGTCTTTCGATTTAATCTGCTTTGTTTTTTCAAAAAACTTTTGACAAGAGGATAGCTGACAGAATGATCTCCACCTAAGGCCACAATTTTCTTATTAGGGTCTAGTTCATAGATCAGATCACAGACATATTCAGTGATTGAAAGTGGTGAAACCGGAAGTTTTGATCCTGGATCATTATAAAGAGCTAAACGGCATTCTTTAAGGGTCGGCTCATTTAAGTATTTGTCATGAAGAAGGTGAGGAATCACTCGAATATCACCAATATCGAAAATCTCTTTTGAGTGATTGTCCTTTAAAAACTCTTCTCTTAAATAAAGAGGTCCCCAATTTGCTCCTCTTAGAATTCCACCTCCTGAGTCACTGCAGACGCCAAGAAAGAGGGTTTCATTTTCCATTATTGAATCGAGACTTGTTTCCCAGGCCAATTGAACTTTTTCAAGGTCTGTTTCGTTATAGTATTTTTCGTGAAGAGCCGCTTTATTTTCTTTTGCTGTATGGACAGTAAAAACGCCATTGCCTGGAGCAGTGAGGAGCTTTTTGAGTTCTGATATTTTATTCATAGTTTAGGCCTTTAAAAGAAGCTCATCGTATTGAGTCTGAAACTCATGAGGTGTAAGAGTTACAAAGTCTTTAAGGACTTTTGCTTCAAAATTAAGAACTTCTCTTGAAAGATGATTATAAACTCCAGCAACGTGGGAAGAAACAGAAAGATTATTAAGTTCTTGTACAGTCTTTTGAAGATCTTCTGAAGGGGGCTCTTCTTTTAAAACGTCGAGGTAGGCAAAGACTTGGGGATTCTTTTTCAAAAAGTTAAGAAGCTTTTCTTGATTGATGACCTTGCCCCGTGAAGCATTGATGAGGCAGCCTTGAGGGTTAATTTTTGAAAGGATTTCATTTGAAATAAATTCAGAGGTGGTAGGATTTAAGTCGGTACAAAGAATGACGGCATCCACATGACCCTTAAGTTCTACTGAGGGAATTTCACTCTCTCTGTAGGGATCAGTAGCGCTGACTTCAACTCCAAGAGATTTTAAAAAGTGATAAGTTTTGCTTCCAATAAGACCCATTCCATAGATATGCGCTTTAAGCGTATTTAAGCATTTTCGATGAGGCCAACTTCTTTGACGGTCCCATGAACTTAAAAAAGGAATATTGATAAAATGTTGGATAAAAGCTCCGAGATTGTATTCGGCTACGGCTTGGGCACGGATACTGTTTCCTTTAATAAAATGGCCCTTAAAACCTTTATAAAAAATTTCAGGAGGGAAGTTGTCATGGCCAGAATTGGGATGAATGATGAGTTTTAGGTTTTTGAGATAACTTTCGGGGGCTTCTGTCCACTTTGTCTGGCTCGAAGAGAGAACGACCTGAGCATCAAGATGAAACTCTTGATCGTAGAGATATTTTAGACTGACTGACTGCGCAATGCGCTTTTCTTTCTCGATGAGAGAATTAGGGTAGTATGATGAAAGATGAAGTCTTTGGACAAGCATGGAGATAGTTTAATGTTTCTTGAGATATCTTGTCGATGTCGATGTCGATAGCCCGATAATCTTGAGTAAATGATGACATCATGCTAAATATGATGACCTAAAAAAGGCGAAATATCATGATTTCTATTAAATCAAAAAGAGAAATTGAACTTATGCGTAAAACAGCGCGACTGGCTGCGAGCACGCTTGAATATATTGAACAATTTATTAAGCCTGGAGTTTCAACTCTTGAGCTTAATGACATCTGCCACGAGTACATTCTTAAGCATGATGCTTATCCATCGTGTCTGAATTACCACGGGTTTCCAAAGTCTGTTTGTACTTCGCTTAACGATGTGATCTGTCATGGCATCCCATCCGAAAAAGATGTTCTCAAAGACGGTGATATTCTCAATATCGACGTCACGACATTTTTAGGGGGATTTCATGGAGATACCAATAAAACTTATTTTGTTGGTGAAGTTGCTCCTGAAGTTAAAAAACTTGTCGAAGTCACTTATGAATGTATGAAAGAAGGGATCCGTACTGTGAAGCCAGGATCGCATATTGGTGATATTGGTGCCGTTATTCAAGAGATCGCTTATGATCATGGCTATTCTGTTGTGGAAGAATATTGTGGCCATGGAATTGGAAGAGAATTCCACGAGGCCCCACAAGTGGTTCATGTGGGAAAAAAAGGAACTGGTGAAGAAGTAAAGCCCGGTATGACTTTTACCATTGAGCCGATGATCAATCTGGGAACTCGACACTGTCAACTTTTAAGTGATAACTGGACTGTCATTACTAAAGATGGAAAGTTTTCAGCTCAATTTGAGCATACTATTTTAGTAACAGACTCGGGTCGAGAGGTTCTCACCCTTAGGGAATCAGAGTCTGCATCTGACTTTCAATGAATATGTTTTTCTCTCCCGTTTTTACTTTTAAAGATTCTAGAACTTTAAGGCTTGGTCTTGATCTTGATTCAAAAGAGAGGATGCTCTCTTTTACTATTAAAACAGAGGAGCAGAACTGGCCTTTAAGAGATCATTTTGAAGCTTATTTGAACTCTCGAATGAAAGATCATTACGTTGAGATCCTCAAAGAGTATTACTTAGAAAGTGGTGATCGTGAGCAAAGTGAATTTAAGCTCTTTCTCTATTACTTTTTACAGTCCATTGATCAAGAGGAGTTTAAAAGCATTGAAAGTCAGGACAAGGGTCTTTGTCGTTGCTTTAATATCTCGGAAGAATATCTTCAAAAGCTTACAGATTCGGGGAAGGCCAATAAACTTGATGATTGGAAGTCTTTAACCAGAGCAAGTTATGGATGTGGGAGCTGTTCTAAAGACTTAGAGGCATTCTGGCAAAAAAACCTTGATCGTTCATCACTTAAAGAGCAGGGGATCAACTCGTTTAAAAAAGAAAAGTTTGATGAGCTTGGAAAATGGATAAGCCCGAAGGGAATGCTGCCGTGGGACTTTTATCTTTTTATGGATAAAGAGCTTCAAAAGTTTAATCAAAAGCATAATAGTCTTTGTCAGTTGAGAAAGATCAAAGGATATGAAGTTCAATTAGATGGTGATTTCAGTCGCGATACTTTGATTCAGTTAGAAAAATATTTTCTTGATCATCATGACCTCAGACTATTTTTTCTTTCGTGAGTCTTTTGCTTTTTTTAGTTGTTTGGCCTGACGTTCACAAACTCGGTAGAGACTTTCAATATTAGTAAGAGAATCAAAAATATTAGCGATGATTTCTTGGTTCTTTAAAACTTCTTGTGCCTTAAATTCTGTTTGCAGGTAATAATAACGTTTCTTGAGCTCAGAATAGCCTTTTAAGTTTCTCTCAAGACAATGGGCATCTGGAGCAGAAGCCTGGATATTTGAGAGAAAATCAAAGAATCTTAGTGATGCGCGGTTGATAAATTCGCTGAGTTGCGCCTTTTTAAATTCCACCATTGTATCCAGAGCATTTTTTGGTCTTGGAATCACAAAGAGAGACTTTCCTTTAAGCATCATTGATCTTAAAAAACTCATTGATGGCGGAAACTTTGGATGAGAGCAAATTTCCTTTAAGTACTCTGATTTTACTTCAAGATCACTATTTGAACTTAGAGCATTAATAAACTTTTGATTTAGGTGGTAGAGGGGATGTCTCGCCTTGGTTTTGTGATAGCGAGTCTCTTCTCTAGCGAGGCATCTTAGAAGCTCATTTCTTTTAGCTTCAACTACAGGGGAAAAGCAGACAAAATTGATGATGAAAAAACTCAAGAAAAGGAGTTTATAATGCTCCGTGTTTTTTATCAATTTGTTAAGAATTAACGCTATTTGCACTTATTTTTTGCCTAGTAATGAAACAATTAGGTAAATTAATTCTAACATGAATTTTGAGAAATCCTAAGGGAAAGTCAATTGAAGGAAATGTCATTAATTGAGCATCTAACAGAGCTAAGAACCATGGTGGTTCGAGTGGTCATCACTTTGGCCGTCTCTTTTATGCTTTGCTATTCCTTAGGCGAACACCTTATTAATTTCTTATTAGTTCCTTTAAGAGATTCTCTTGGGGCAGCAGTTGAAGGACAGATTGTTTATCTTGGCTTACTCGATAAAGTCTTAACTCAATTTCAACTGGCCTTTTTTGCTTCAGTTATTTTCGCATCACCTGTTTGGTTTGTTTTTCTTTGGAGATTTATAAAGCCAGGGCTGTATGAGCATGAAGTGAAGGCGGTAAGACCTTTTATTTTAGTGGGCTTTCTTCTTTTTCTTCTTGGTGTGGCGTTTGGCTATTATATTGTTTTCCCTCTCACATTTGAAACACTTTTAAACTTTGGTGTTCAAGATATTAAAGCAACAATTGGGCTTAAAGATTATGTTCTTTTGGCTTCAAAAGTTTTGGTCTTTTTAGGCTTTGCATTTCAATTACCCAACCTTCTTTTGATTCTTGGGTTTATGGGACTAGTTACGAAGCAGTCTTTAAGAGGCATGAGACGCTATGTCTATGTGGGACTTGCGGTTTTTTCAGCAATGCTCACCCCTCCGGACGTTTTGACTATGATGGGTCTATGGGTTCCTATGGCAATCCTGTTTGAATGCGGGATTTTAGCTGTGGCCATTATCGTGCAT
>JBMYPC010000097.1:0-11784 GCA_049599895.1 Bacteriovoracaceae bacterium
AGTTTTCCCATTCTTTCCAAGGAAGCCCGTCTTCATCATTTTCTTTGAGCCATTTATGAATTTCTTTCGTTTTCTTAGTTGTAATGGAATGACCTTCTCCAGTTCCTTTAGGAGACTCTTTAAAGTAAAAATAGTTTTTAAGGTCACCTATTTGGTTCTGATTTTTTAGATTTTGAATCAGTCCTGTGAAAGTGAGCCCTCCGACGATTGATTCTCGATTGGGAAAAAACTCATCAAGAATATCTGAGCCTAGTCCAACAACGTCAAAGAGTTCTGCTCCTTGATAACTTCTAAGAACAGAGATCCCCATCTTTGCCATGACCCGAAGGAGTCCTTTTTCCATCGCTCTGATTGCTCTTTTTTCTTTTTCATCGGGAAACATACCATCGGTCTTTTTAAGATTCTCAAGTCTTGCCATTTCAAGATAGAGATAAGGACAAACAGCTGTTGCACCAAAGCCTATTAAAACGCTGAGCTGATGAGGGGTAAAGATTTCACCTGAATCGAGAACAACACTTGTCCTTAGCCTGAGTCCTGACTGATTGAGCTTTTGGTGAACCGCCTTCATCGCAATGAGACCAGGAATAATCCATTTTGAAGGACTCGCCCCACGGTCACTCAGGATTAAGATTTGGCAGCCTCTTCTTACTTTCTCTAGAGCAATGTCAAAGAGCTGATCAATTTGTTTTAAAAGCTCTTCTTTTGTTTCACAGGGATTAATAAGAGTTGAAATCACCGCAGGACGATAGTCTTGGTACATTTCATCTGTTTTTATTTTTTCCATTTGTCCTAAACTTAGGACAGGCCCTGAAAGCTCAATCGTTTCTTTTAAAGGAATGAGCTCTTTTGGTTCAAAGATATTTGGTTTTCGACCAATAAATACAGTGAGATCAGTCACACGCTTTTCTCTTAAGTAATCAAGTGGTGGATTCGTGACCTGAGCAAAGCGCTGATAAAAATAATCATAGAAATTTCGATTTAGATCAGAAAGAAAAGCTGGCTTTGCTGTATCTCCCATAGAGCCAACAGGTTCACTGCCTTGTTCGATCATTGGAAAAACTAATTTTGTAAGAAGTTCTTTATGAACACCATAAAGAGGCCAGTTCTCTCTTGGAGTCGCTTCGAAACCAAAGCTTCTTGGGACGTTTTTATTTAACTTCTCGATGGATACGTAATCAAGAGGATTACATCTTGGATCAAACTCTGCCCCGGTGTTAAATTGAGAAAGACTTGGGTCTTCAAAGTACATCTTGCCGTTAAAAAGATTGATTTTAAGTGACTCTCCAGCTTTAAGTGCGCCTGATTCTAAAACCTCATCTGGAGGGAGAAATGTTCCAGACTCAGAGCCTAGATAGAAGTACTTCTTCGTTCGCATCCATCGACATGGCCGAAAGCCATTTCGATCAAGTCTTGCTCCGATCATTTTACCTGAGCAATAGGCCACTAAAGCTGGCCCATCCCAAGGCTCAACCGCTCTTGCCCAAAACTTATAAAAATCATTATTTTTGACCGCAGGAGGAATGAGAATAGACAGAATTTCAGCTTCACTAGGTATTGAAGATCGATAACGTAGGGCCTCAACCATTTCATTGAGGTTAGAAGTATCACTCACTCCTTCATGGGTGATAAGCTCATCTTTTCTTAACCCTAAGGCCTTCTCTCGAGTAATTGCCCAAGATCGATTTCCTTGAAAAGCATTGATCTCACCATTATGAGCAATAAGACTAAAGGGTTGAACCTTATCCCAGCTCGAGAGAGAGTTCGTTGTAAATCTTCGATGAAATAAAACATAGCTTGTTTTAAACTGAGGATTTTGCAGGTCTTTATAAAATTGTCTGACCTGCTTTGACTGCCCTAAAACTTTATAGACAACAGTTCGTGAGGAAAGTGAGACAAACTCAAGAGACTCAGAGAGCCCTTCTTGATTAAGAACACATTTCACCATCTGTTTGGCAGTATAAAGCAGTCTTTCAAATGAGGAATGAGTTCGACAGTGAATGGGACGTTTAATAAATAGTTGTCTTACCTTCGGTGCACAGTCTTGTGCTTCAGGCGCCAGCGCAGAACGATCAGTCTCCACTTCTCGAACTTCATCAATGAAAAGCCCATAGCTATTAAAAACTTCTGTAACTTTTTTTAAACCTTGTTCCCATAGCTTTTCATCAGGATGACAAAAGATTTGACCAAGAGCAAATGTCTCGGGATCTCTCGCAAAAAGTTCATAAGGGATTGAAGTGAGAATTCCAGCACCATCGCCACTTAAAGGATGATTCCCTGTTCCTCCTCGATGCTCAAGTTTTTCAAGACATTCAAGCCCTGAAGATAAAAGATCAAAACACCTCTCTCCTTCTAAATCGACAAGAAAACCAACGCCACAATGTGATGATTCAGAATGAGTTTTAAGCACCGACGCTCCCTTAAAATGAAAATGCCGAAAGAGACTTATGAATCTCTTTCGGCTTAAGAATTATCATGATTCTTAAATTCTCTTTAATTAATAGGACTCTAATCAGAACCAGTCAATTCAGGAGTTTCACTGATGCTCTGCCTATAGTGAAAGCTCTCATGTGGATGCTCTGCAAGATCCAACCCAAGCTCTTCATGCTCAGTTGAGGCCCTTAGTCCCACTGTTTTCTCTAGCACTAAACAAACAATATAAGTCGAAAGGAAAGCCAGAATACTAATAAGTAAGCTAATTCCAAATTGCGTGAAAAAAGTTGTCGCCGTTCCACCATAGAGAAGTCCAAGAGCAGGAAGTCCTTCTCCACCAGAGAATGGAGCTGCGGCAAAGAGTCCAAGGGCTGCTGTCCCCCAAACACCACAAAGACCGTGCACTGGAAAAGCTCCAACAACATCATCAATCTTTCGACTTTCAAGCCAAGCTGTTCCAAAAACCATTAAAGCCCCTGCAACAGTTCCAATAATCAATGATCCAAACCATGTCACAAATGCACAGCCTGCGGTAATTCCCACAAGGCCAGCTAGGGCACCATTCAAGGTCGTAGGCAGATCGAACTTCTTTTCACGTCCAAAACCAATAAGCATGGCCGTGAAAGCGCCTGCAGCGGCGGCGAGGTTGGTGGTGAGGAGGATATGGCCGACGAGATGAGGATCTGAAACGATACCCATCGTACTGCCTGCATTAAATCCGAACCACCCTAACCATAGAATGAGTGTCCCTAAACCGGCATAAGTGATATTGTAGGAAGTTAAAGTTTTTGATGAATCAAATCGTCCACGTCTAGGCCCAACAACCATCGTTGCGGCGAGAGCAGCAAAGCCTCCTACTGCGTGAACAACAGTAGAACCAGCAAAATCAAAAAAGCCTAGATCTGCAGCCCATCCAGCACCCCAAACCCATTTTCCAAGAATTGGGTAAATAAAAGCGGTAACAACAAGGCTTAACCAAAGATAAGTTGTAAAGCGAACTCGTCCTCCGATCGCTCCAGAGATGATCGTTGCAGCGGTCCCGGCAAAGACAAGTTGAAAAAGAAATTTTACGGTAAGAGGAATATTCGCCCAATCTAGTGAGCTAAAACTTTCAAGGCCTCCAGAAAGAAACCAACCTTCAGTTCCGATTAAAGAGCTCCCGTTACCAAACATAAAAGCAAAACCAATGGCAAAGAAGGCCAAGGTTGCAATCACAAAGTCCATAATGTTTTTCATAAAAACATTGGTAATATTTTTTTCTGAATGAATACCTGTTTCAAGCAGAGCAAAACCAGCTTGCATAAAAAACACAAGAACAGCGGCGAGAACCACCCATAAAGTATCAATTGCTAAAGCCGTCTTAGCGGCTTCAGTTTCAGCAAAACTTGGACTTGCTAATAAAGCTAATACCAAAGGCGATAGCTTTGAAAGTCTTAGGTGTGTCATCGAACTCTCCTTGTAATTTATCTTGCTTGTTCAGGTTTATCTGACAAACACGTTTGGTTTTATCCGTGTGTGTATGCTCGTTTCTTATAGGCAATTAATGTGCCATTGAAACGAAACTAACTTTCAAGTATTTAGCTGATATAAAACAAACATATTTGTTGGTTATTTAAATGAGTCGACAAAAATGTTGGAGAACTTCTGTAGAGCACAAGAAGCATTTTCCGACTAAAACCCTTTCCCATAAAAAGCTATCATTTACAACCCAGCGCGTCGATAAGATTGATGTCACTTCACTCTTTAACATGAGGCGATTTATGAAAAAACAAAAGTTCACGACATTAATCTTATTGCTTTTAAGTTTCATCATTTCTGGTTGTAACGAAGAAGAAGTCGTCGTCCAAGAAATTGTGACAGAAGTTCCAACTAATCCTGATGAACCAGGAGAGGTCACAGACCCTATCAGAACTGATTATAGTGGGCTGATCAGTGACCATCAATTTTTAGGCGTGCAAGATGTTACGGACATCACCCAAAGAGAAGCCAAAATCCGTTGGGATAAAGCTAATGACATGGCGGTTTATTCAGTGTTTCTCAAAACTCCTGAACAAACAAAGTTTATAGGCCAAACAAAAAGAGACAATCTTTCAATTCGAAACCTTAAGGCCAACACCAACTACCAAGTTTTTGTTAAGGCCCTCGATCATCTTGGGAAGATAGATAAAAATCAAAAAAAGATTTCTTTTCTCACTCCTGAATGGCCTGAATTTAACAACAATGTTTCTTTAAACTTTGCAGGCAACAATTGGATCCAACTTGGAAAAAGTAATGAGATGATTAAAAGCAAATCATTCTCTGTTTCTCTATGGTTTAAAACGGCTAAAAATCAAAGCAATAAAAGAATCATCACATTTCATCGAGGTCAATCCAGTGGAACAGGCTTTAACCTCATGTTTGAAAATGACACCTTGACCCTTGGTTATCGAGATGAACAAGATGCCTTTCACAAGCTTTCACATAACGTTGTTTATAGCGATGATCGTTGGCACCACGTGGTTGGTACTTATAATAAAAAGAAATTTGTTCTTTATTTTGACGGCGTTAAAGCCTCTGAAGCCCGAGACACCTTCAGAGGCTTTGGCGATCAAACTGCTTATATCGGAACCTATGATTCAAACCAGCTTCATATAGATGCAAGTCTTGATGAAATTTCAATCTGGAAAAAGGCTTTAAATAGAAGAGATGTCGAGGCCATCTACAACAATGGATCAAGCTTTGATCTTGCTCAGCATTCTCGCTATCGATCCATCACCCACTGGTGGAGATTTGGTGATCTTGCTGGTGATGACGAAACAACTTTAACTGACGTTTATTCAGATACCACTTACCCATTAAGCGGATTTTCCGCTGGAGATTTTAGTAATGATGCTCCTTAAAGAGACTCTATTTTTTCACGATTGCTATTTTTCTTAGCTCATGTTCAACGATAAGAGATACGAATCAAGAAGATAATCAAGCTTTGTTGCCAATTCTTTATTTGAGTGATTTGTTTGTGGTATGCATGTTCTTTCAGAAAAAATACTCTCATGAACAGAGATTTTTGAGTACTAATTTTCTCACTTTAATTATGATCAAGAAACTCTTCAAGGTTTTATTGATGAAATGAAAAGTATCAAAGCAATTGTTGAGTAGCTCTATTTAAAAAGCTTTAAAGAAATCCCATACTTCTTCACACGAAAAGAAAACTTTCTTTCCGTCATGCCAAAGTGCCTTGCCGCTTTGGCCATGTTGCCTTTGAAACTTTTAAGCCCATCAATGATAAGATCTTTTTCGATTTGATTGATATGAGATTCAAGATGAAAGTCAGCTTTAACATCTTCATCGGTTTCAGGCATTCGAAGAGAGGGTGGAAGGTCTGATCCTTGAAGAACTCCATCGTCACTAAGAATCACAGCTCTTTCAATCACATTGGCAAGTTCTCGAACATTTCCTGGCCAGTGATAATTCATAAGAGCATCAATAGCCGATGTTGAAAGCCTATTAATTTCTTTATCCATTTCTTTTGCATAAATTTTTACGAAATGATCTGTAAGAGGAAGAATATCTTCTTTTCTTTCTCTTAAAGCAGGAATGCGCATTGGAAAAACATTGAGTCTATAAAAAAGATCAAGGCGAAATTTTTTATCTTCAACTAATTTCTCTAAATCATGGTTTGTTGCTGCAACAATACGAACATCTACTTGCTTTGGTTTATGGCCACCGACGGGTAAGACCACTTTATCTTGAAGGAACCTTAAGAGTTTCGCCTGGGCTTCAAGAGAAAGCTCTGCAATTTCATCGAGAAAAAGAGTTCCTCCACCTGCGAGCTCAACCCTTCCCTTTCGGTCTTCTGTTGCTCCTGTAAAGGCACCTTTTGTATGCCCGAAAAGCTCTGATTCAATAAGATCATGGGGAAAGGCCGCACAGTTTAAACTCACAAGAGGCTTATCCTTTCGATTACCATAGGCATGAATGGCCTGGGCCACTCGCTCTTTTCCAACCCCACTTTCACCTAAAATAAGAACTGTCGCTGAAGAGTTTAAAACTTTGTAAGCCATGTTTAAAACTGCGGCCATGGACTTTGAGTTACCAATAACTTCTTTAGGTTTGAAACATTCTTTTGAATTAAAAGCAGGATGGTCTACAGCATCTCTTGATTTTTTATAAAGATGCATTGGATGAGAGAGTAAAACAGAGAGATTCTTAAAGAAAAGATCTAAATCTTGCCCAATCTTTTCTGAATTAAGCAAAGAATAGGCCACATAACCAAGAGTCTTTACGCTTCTTCTAATCGCCCAAAACTTTGTATCGGCAATCTCAAAACTAAGCTTTTCTTTTTTGATCTGCTTTTCAATTAAAGAGATGTACTCCTGCGTCAGCTTGGGACCCTTTTCAACTCTCTCAGTGATCCCAATTGATTCAACATTATTAAAAAGCCCAATATAGGAAAGATCAATTTCGGCTTTGGCCCTTGAAAGTGCTGGCCCAAAAGCATCGTCAAGATCTTTAAAGTGATAACCATGTTCAATCGCAAGCTCATCGATCAATTTACTTGAAAGCCCTAAAAGGCTATTAGAGGGACTTATTTCAAGCTTAATATTTTCAATAAGTTGAGATTGATTTTGGTCTTGATTAGCTACATTTTTGTCGGAAATCATGGAGAGGAAAATACGCTTCTCATAGACCACTGTCAATAGCTTAGTCCCTTAAACCAAGAGCCTAAAGAAATTCTAACAATTAACAAAATACTCCATGGAGCATTTTTGTACTGAAAACGTTTGAGTTTTCAGGCGTCGCAGACGGCCAGGAAGCGTTAGCGCCCGGTGTTTCGAAGTTCTCCTTACTTGAAATTTAAACCATTACGACTACATAAGGCAAATACAAAGACTTAGCTCTATTCTCACTTTTTTTCTGACTTGTTTATCAATTCCCACTCAAGCTAAGCTTAAATTTATGAAAGCAGTAAAAATAATATTTCTTTTCTCTCTTCTTATGACTACGACTCAAGCCCAGGCCCTTCTCTACCTTAATAGCTATGGCGGAATTAATGCCGGATCCATTGAAGGCTTCGCTGAAAAAACTGGTGGCAACACTCTGACTCACGATGGCTGGCTGATAGGAGCTGGAGTTGGTGGTCGAGTGGGTCTTTCTTTTCTCATCTTACGAGCTGGTGTTGTTGGAGAATATGCAAAAGTTCAACTTGAAGGTGAGCGAGAAGATGTGGATCGTGTTTCAGCATTTGATGGTGATGAAGACTATGACAATGTGATCACCCGAAATCTTTATGGCGCGTTTGTAGGAGTTTCTTTACCGGCACTTCCCCTCACTGTCTTTGCCGAGTACTACCCAACGGTAGAAGGTAAAGTGACCTACGCCGAAGGAAGATCAGAAAATATTTTCGCCGATGGTGATAAGCTCAATGGTTCAGGCTTTGGAGCAGGCCTTGGCTTTGAAGCTGCGATTTTTAGCACTCACTTTATGGTCCGTAATATCACCTATGATGAATTCACCCTCTCGGGAACCAAAACAGAACTTCCCAATGGAACCTATGACAAAATGGAAACTTGGGAAGTTTCACTACAGATTGGTGTGGCGATCGATCTTTAAAGATTATCTTCGTGTAGTTTTCTTTTTACGAGTCACCGTTTTTGATCGCGACTTATTGAGCTTCTTAAGAAGGTCTTTTCGGTCTTTTTCACGATCTTTTAGCCAGTCATCCATCTGCTTATTCACTTCAGCAAGTTCCTCAATAAGCTTTTTTCGAACAAGAGTTGGTGACTTTGCGATCTTTTGAAATTGTTTAAGGGCCTTGGAATCATCCTGGACCATAAGCTTTCGTTTATTTACTTCTTCTTTGGTCATTCTATAGATTGGCATGTCAGCGAGGTAATCACTGAAAGTAAATTTCTTTTTTGTTAAGTGTTCAACAAAAGTCTTTCTGTTTTTCGTCTTCGTCGCCACTTCATATTCTTTTTGACGGATGAATTTTATGATTTCGTTGTTCTGTCTGATTCTTTTTTCATAATCTTCACAAAGAAGTTCATACCTTCTTCGAACAACTTTTAATCTTTCCTCAGCAAAAATCTCAATGATCTCTTCAGGCTTTTCAAAAATCCTCACCCCTCTTTCACTGATCAAAGTGTAATTCGGAACGAGAGAGGCTTGCGCTGCTATGCTTTTTTGAACCTCTTCAAAGCTTGGGGTTTGACCTCTTTTAAAGACAAGTTCTATGTTCACATCATTGTTTACTGTAGAATCGATATAATCTTTAATAATATCTTTATCCATCAAAGCATTAAGAAATCTATAGGTTTTTTTGGCATCATAGCCTTTTGGAAGTTCAGTAATATGAAACTTTTCACCTTTTTGTTCTAACTTTAAAGAAAAGAGATAACGTCCATTATCGCTCACAATCTTATGGTTATACCCTTCCACATGAGGCTTAAGTTTTTTTGCTTTTCCTGTTTGAAGATAGCTCACAATTGAGGCAATAAGATCCCGGTGGTGAAAGCTTGGAATAACAGAAGAAAAACCTGTTCCGATACCTTCGGCACCATTTAAAAGCATGATAGGAAGTTTTGGATAAAGACAATCTGGCTCAACAGTTGTTTCATCAAAGTTTGGAACCATTTGAACCTGGTTCATATCATCAAATAAGAGAACCTTAGCGATCTTTCCAAGTCGGCATTCAATATACCTTGAAGCGGCTGGAGCGGTTTCCATTCTCTCCCCGAAGTAACCTTTTTTATCAACGAGAGGATAGTTATTAGAAAAAGTATAGTCTTGGGCCATGTTCACAACAGCAGTTTCAATAGAAGCGGGGCCGTGGGGGTGAAGAGTCAGAACCAGTCCAGTTGCTGCGGAAACTTTGATAAGACCTTTCGATTGATTTTTCCAAAGTGTATAGAGAATTCTTCTTTGAACAGGCTTGAGTCCATCTTGAAGGTAAGGAATCGCCCGGTCCATTAAAGTATAGATTTGATAAGTTCTGTATTCGTGCTTAACGATGTCCCTTAGGGGAACAGTTTCCATTGCATGAAGATAAGTTTCTTCCATAATACTCTATGCCTTTCTCAGTTACGCTCTTCTTCGAGCTCTTGTGGTCTTTTTCTTTGCAGTTTTCTTGGTGACTTTCTTGGTAGTTTTCTTTGCTGTTTTCTGTGCCGTTTTCTTAGCCGTTTTCTTGGCCACTTTCTTGGCCACTTTCTTGGCTGTTTTCTTAGCTGCTTTTTTGGCCGTCTTTTTCGTCACTTTTTTTGCTGTCTTTTTACTTGCCCCAACTGAAGCCACCTTTTTCTTAGTCGCTTTTCGAGTGGACGTAATACCGATTTTTTCGCCGGTAGCCGATTCGTCCATTAAGAGTTCTTTTCTTAGACTTGAATCTTTACCAAAGCAAATGTTGAGCATTTCCTTAGAATCTCCAACATCTTTAGCTGAAATAACCGTATAGCTTTCTTTGGCCATCACATACTTCCAAGCCTCTGGAGACATCTCCCCTAAACCTTTGTTTCGATGAATGGCCTTAATTGTCTTGGCCTTCTTTTTTAAATCTTCAAGTTGCTCTGGAGTTTCCACGTAAACCGTTTCTTTATCGGTGACAACTTCGAATAAAGGAGCTTTTGCAAGCTGAACCGCTTCATGCTCAAATAGCTCTGGCCAAAAACTATAGAAAAAGTTGGTAAGAAGTGTGTTGATATGACCACCATCAACATCAGAGTCCGCCAAGAAAATAATCTTTGAATAGCGAAGTTTTTCCCAGTCCACAGGCTGACCAAGAACCAGCCCTACAGATGCCATGATATCGGAAAATTCTTGGTTATTAATAATGTCTTTGATGGTTGCTTGAGCGACATTCATGGGCTTTCCACGAAGAGCAATCCCTCCTTGAAAAAGCTTATTTCTTGCCGAACGAAGCCCCCCAATTGCCGAGTCTCCCTCACAAATAAAGAGCTGGCATTGACTTCGGTCTTTTCTTTCGTTGGCATCAAGAAGTTTCTCAACTCTTTGCTTTTTCGCTTTTTTCGCTTTTTTAGAAGCATCTTTAAGTTCTTGAAACCGATGTCTCGACTTTCCTCTTTCAAGGACAACTTCAAGATACGCTTTGTTCTTTCTCATGAATTTATCAAGACTCTTTTTCATAAAAGACTCAATGGCCTTTTCAAGCTGAGTGTCTCTGACAAGCTTTCTTTTAGTCTGTGATTCAAATCTTGGGTTTGGCATTGTCACACCAATAATAAAAGTCAGACCCGTAAGCACATCGTTATCAACTAAAGTGATCTTTTCTTTTTTCGCCTGACGCTCAAGCTTATCTTTAATGCCGTTGATAAAAAGTCTTCGCATTCGGTCATGGTGAAATCCTCCATCGTAGGTTGGAGTAGAATTCACAAATGAGATAATATTTTCTCTTTCTTCACTGGCGGGGTTAATCACGAGTGAAAGGTGAAGGTCTATTTTTCCTTTGACCTTTTTTCCTTTAGAGTTTTGTGTTTCATAGACATGAACTTCATCAGCGAACAATTGCCCCTTCTCTGGAGAGATCCTTGTGGCAAGGTCATAAAGGCCTTTTTTAAAGTGATACTTTTCTTTATTAAAATAAAAGATGAGTCCAGGGTTATTGTAGGCAAGATCAATGATTCTTTTTTTCAAAAGCTCGGCATCAATTTTCGTGTTTTTATAGACTTCTTTAGCAAGCACAACTTCAATCTTGACCCCTGAATGACCTTTAAAAGGCTTAGGTCTTGTCTTTTTCTTTTTTAAGGCGCCATCAATAAAAGTAGAAGTCTGCTCTTTTTTAGAATTGTAATGTTTAACCGTCACTTTGAACTCGTCACTGGTTAAACAAGTGGCAGCAGCCCCAAGTCCGTTTTGCCCTAGGGTTCGATGGAGAAAGCCCTTCTCATCGACTTCTTCGTCTTTAAACTTTGAACCGGTTCTAAACTCGGTATAAACATTCTCGACCTTACTTAAAGGAAAACCAATTCCGTTATCTTCAACAATGACTCGTTTTCCATCGTCGCTTAAATAGGTGTGGATTTCAGTAACATGACCTCGGTAATACTCATCAATACAATTATCAAGAATTTCTTCAACGGCTTTACTTTTGGCCTGGTGAAATTTCACCGTTTTAAATTCGAGACCTTCATCAGTATAAACGTAGGTATCGAGGTCCTCAGTATCATTTGAGCCAAAGACAAGAGTGATTCGATTTCGACAATGCCACCTTTGGTCTTTCGACTCAATTTCTGCATCTTTTGTTTTCCCTCGTCTTTTGACACTCTCGATCGCCACAGTCTTTCCTTTCTCTTTCAATGATATTGAATGGTTATTATAAGTAATAACAAGGTGCTTTTAGAATTTGCACCGCAGCATTGT
>JBMYPC010000098.1:0-11585 GCA_049599895.1 Bacteriovoracaceae bacterium
GTTCAAATTGCCTTTACAACTTCAGCTCAAACTGTTGCTGCTGGAGATTGCTCAGGAGTCGTGACAGTTGAATCACAAGACACGCATGGAAACGATTCTGAAGTGGGAAGTAATACTAATATTACTCTTGCCGGTGACTCTGGAACCATGAGTTTCTTCTCTGATTCAGGTTGTTCAACTGGAATTGGAACCACAGCCACAATCACTTCAGGAACTGATGAAGTCAGCTTCTACTATAAAGATACTTCAGAAGGGACAACAAACCTTTCACTCTCATCATCTCTCACAGACCCAAGTGATCAGGCCCAAACAATCCAGGCCAACACGGCGGTCACTCTTGTTCTTCTGACAAGTGGTCACACAGTCGCAGCTGGTGACTGTTCAGCTGTTGTCACTCTTGAAGCAAGAGATACTCATGGAAACGACTCTGAAGTGGGAAGTAATACGAACATTACTCTTGCCGGTGACTCTGGAACCATGACTTTCTTCTCTGACTCTGGATGTTCATCAAGCATTGGAACCACTGCAACGATGACTTCAGGAACTGATCAAGTGAGCTTCTACTATAAAGACACTTCTGAAGGAACGACGAGTCTTTCCTTTAGCTCAAGTCTAACTGATCCTTCAGCTCAAAATCAAACAATCCAAGCCAATACGGCAACTCAACTCGCCTTCACAACTTCAGCACAAACTCTTGCTGCTGGTGATTGCTCAGGAGTTGTGACTGTTGAGGCAAGAGACACTCATGGAAACGATTCTGAAGTCGGAAGTAATACGAACATCACTCTCGCCGGTGACTCTGGAACCATGAGCTTCTTCTCTGATTCAGGTTGTTCAACTGGAATTGGAACCACTGCCACTATCACTTCGGGAACTGATGAAGTCAGCTTCTACTATAAAGACACTTCAGAAGGGACAACGAACCTTTCTCTTAGTTCATCTCTCACTGATCCAAGTGATCAGGCCCAAACCATTCAAGCCAATACGGCAGTTCAACTCGCCTTTACAACTTCTGCTCAAACTATTGCAGCTGGAGATTGTTCTGCTGTTGTAACCGTTGAAGCGAGGGATACACATGGGAATGACTCTGAAGTGGGAAGTAATACTAATATCACTTTAGCCGGTGATTCTGGAACCATGAGTTTCTTCTCTGATTCTGGTTGCTCAACTGGAATTGGAACCACAGCCACTATCACTTCCGGAACTGATGAAGTCAGCTTCTACTATAAAGATACTTCTGAAGGGACAACGGACCTTTCACTCTCATCATCTTTAACGGATCCAAGTGATCAGGCCCAAACAATCCAGGCCAACACGGCGGTCACTCTTGTTCTTCTGACAAGTGGTCACACAGTCGCAGCCGGTGACTGCTCAGCAGTTGTCACCCTTGAAGCGAGAGACACTCATGGAAATGACTCTGAAGTGGGAAGTAATACGAACATCACTCTTGCCGGTGATTCTGGAACTATGAGTTTCTTCTCTGACTCTGGATGTTCATCAAGCATTGGAACCACAGCAACGATGACTTCCGGAACTGATCAAGTCAGCTTCTACTATAAAGATACTTCAGAAGGAACCACGAGTCTTTCCTTTAGCTCAAGTCTAACTGATCCTTCAGCGCAGAACCAAACGATTCAGGCCAATACAGCAGCTCAACTTGCTTTCACGACCTCGGCTCAAACAGTAACGGCTGGTGATTGCTCAGGAGTTGTGACTGTTGAATCACAAGATACTCATGGAAACGATTCTGAAGTGGGAAGTAATACTAACATCACTCTCGCCGGAGACTCTGGAACCATGAGTTTCTTCTCTGACTCTGGTTGTTCAACTGGAATTGGAACTACGGCAACGATCACTTCGGGAACTGATGAAGTCAGTTTTTACTATAAAGACACAAGTGAAGGGACAACAAACCTTTCACTCACATCATCTTTGACAGACCCAAGTGATCAAGCGCAAACAATCCAGGCCAACACAGCGGTCACTCTCGTTCTTCTCACCAGTGCCCAAACACTGACAGCCGGAGACTGCTCAGCCGTTGTCACTCTTGAAGCAAGAGACACTCACGGAAACGATGCAGATGTTGGAAGCAATACTAATATCACTCTTGCAGGCGACTCTGGAACCATGAGCTTCTTCTCTGATTCAGGTTGTTCAACCGGAATTGGAACCACTGCCACTATCACCTCAGGTACTGATGAAGTCAGTTTCTATTTTAAAGACACTACTGATGGGACGACTAACCTCTCTTTCTCCTCAGCTCTTACTGACCCAAGTGATCAGGCACAGACAATTAATCATGGCGCCGTAGCCGCTCTCAACTGGGATACAGAAATTGTCGCCAATGAAATAACCAACACAAACTTTACGACAGCAGGTGTTATCTCTGCTGAAGATGCTCATGGAAATCCAATTGTCGATACCAATGAAACAATTGTCGTGAGTTATTCTTCAAATTCAGACTGCTCAAGTGATTCAACGGCAAACCTTAGCAATAATTCGGGAACAACTTCAAGCGGTAGTCTCACGCTCTCAACTGTGCAATCTTCAGCTTCAGGTGGCCCGTATTACTTCAAGGCCTACGTATCAGGTTCACCAGGTATTTCAGCATGTACGTCAGGAACATCTTCAATCTATGACCCGATTAGTATTTCACCCGCTTCTCCAACTGTGAGCGCCCTTGGAACTCAAACTTTCGTTATAACTGGTGGAGTACCTGCTATCACTTGCAATGATATTGTGACTAATAACTCTGGTGGTTCAGTGACATCAAGTTGTTATACAGCTGCATGTGCAGGTGATTACTGTATTGACTATACCGCCGGAGTTCAAGGCAGTAACACTGATACAGTGAGAACAACTGACTTCAAAGGAAATAGCGCTGATGCCACGATTACTGTTAATGGCGGTCAATTCAATGCTTCCTCGGCAAGCTATTCCTTTCCAGGAGGAACATGTACAGGTGGTGGAACCTCGACAACGATCACAGTTGCAAACGATGGAAACGTACATGCCACAAGTGTCAGCGAATCTCTCAGTGGAGATGCTGAACTTACTTATAATGCAAGTAGTACCTGTGGAATTAGTGATACAGACTTAAACACAGGTGGAGCTGATACCTGTGACATCATTATTGACTTTGATGGAAGCTCAGGTAGCCACAGCGCTACTGTGACAATTCAAGATACGACCAATGGAGGATCGACGACAGTAAGCTTTGATGCGACCTGTCCGTAGAAGGATATTATTATGAAGAGATTATCAATGCTCGCTTTATTCTCTTTTTCTCTTGTTGCTGGGGAACCTCAACTTGAGCAATGTCGAGAGTTCGGCCTTGACCTACAAGATGGAGATTCATTCCCAAAAAGTTGCTATCCCTATATTAAACAAGGGGCCCAGCTTCAAAAAAGAATTTCTCTTGATGACAAGATCTTAAGCGCATGGGTCTACAAGAACCTTCTTCTCATTGAAAGTTCAATTCTCGTTGACCAAACAAATAATATTTGGAGAACTCAAAAGAATGTCATCAGTGGTGATTTTCTTAATCTGGAATCGGTTGTCGATCTTGATATTTCACCTGATGCCACTTTTGCTGGAGCCTTTGAGATCCATCTTCTGATTAATACAGGTGCAGGTCAAAAAGTTCTCACCTATCTTTCAACTCAAAAAAATAGACAACACCCCAGAGTCTATTCTCTACCTGGAAGCCTATTGGCCACTAAAGTCTATAGAGGTGATGACCACCGCTTATGGCTTAAATCAACAAATGGAGACTTCTACTCATTTAATAGTTTTGAAACAGATCAAAGAAAAACACTTCTTCCTAAGAAACTTAAAATTAATAGACAGTACGAATACATTTTTTCGAACAAAGAAAACATCTATCTTTTATCAAGTGATCAAATCTCTGTTATTTCAGACTCTTCTAAGAGGAGTTTTCAGCTCAACTCTTTTGAACTTCCTTCAAAGTCTTCAATTCATAAAATATGGAGTAATGGAAGTCAACTGATTCTAGAGCTTACGAATTCAGAGCAACAAGTTATCGACTTATAAGATTAAGCTGCAAAAACATAATCAAGATGCTCATCAAGGACAATTCCCTCTGGGAAAGAAATAATAAATGATGTTCCAAGACCTTTTTGAGAGTGAACGAGGATCTCACCATTTAAACTTTCGACTTTACTCTTAATTGAGTTCATCCCAATTCCACGTCCAGATGTTTTGCTGGCTTCATCTTTACTTGAAAGAGCATGCTCAAAAAGTAGTTGAACAATCTCCTCAGTACTTTTATTTTTCGCTTCTTCTTCTGTCCAATATCCCGCTTTAATGGCCTTGTAAGCAAGCTTTTCTTCATCGATCCCGCCACCATCATCTTTAAGGATAAACTCAAGCTTTTCACCCTTTCTTCTCGAAGTCACTTTGATTGTCCCATGGCGTGGCTTTAAACGACTGTCTCGAACCACTTGCTCTTCAATACCATGATCAATTGAATTGGTAATAAGAAGTCCAAAAACATTATCAAGACTATAAATCTCTTGATAGGTTAATTCACAGCTATCAGGAGTCACAATAAAGTCTATCTCTTTATCACATTCCTGAGCGAGGTTATTGATATAAAACTCGTATTTATTAAAAACTTCTTGAGCTGGATACCTCTTGAAAGTTTGAATAAACCCAAGAACTTTTTCTGGCTCTCGACCTTCTTGGATCATCCCTTGAAGACGATCAAGCTTAGACCATTCGACTTGTAAATACTTTCCGTTTGAACGCAAGTGAAGGAGATTCACAAGGTCTTGGTGTTGTTTCTTAAAAACTTGCTCTAGCTCACGAAACTTAATTCGTCCTTTAGGAAGAGCTGATTCAAATTCGCTTTCATGAAAAATATTCTCTACTTCAAGAGCGAACTCGCAACATTCCATAAAGTCGGCCATAAAAAAATTGTTTTTTAGTTCATGAATATCATTTTTCAATCGATCAACTCTTTCTTCTTGTTTACGATCAAAAATCACTTCAATTTCAGTCATGAGAACAGTGGTTCGTTTAATGAACTCAAAATAGTCATTAATTCCAACTGAAGCACGCTTAATTCTTGCAAATCTTTGCACGTCTTCAGCTAGCTTCTCTTTCGCAACGATTTCATCCGTCTTGTCACGACAAAAGACGAGAACTTCTTTTAGGTTCCCATCCGGATCTCTCTTATCAACATAATCTACAATAATCTTTCTCTCGCTTTCTGATCCCTTATCAATCACAAATGAATTGGGAAATTGAGATTGCTCAAGATGGCTTTCAAAATCGTCACGATCTTTTGATGAGTAGAGAGACTTTAAAGAATGACGTATTTGCTGGTGAGAGATATCGACTTTTTCATTAAGGAAATCTTCAAAAGTTTCAAAGTCTCGAAAGTTATGAAACATTTTCTCAGTAGCCTTAGAGTACTGAGAGCCTATTCGTCCATCATAATGAAGAGAAAAGACAGTTACATTAATATTATCAAGAACATTCTCTAATCGTTTTGAACGCTTAAAAAAGAGTAAACTCACTTCAGTGAGAAGGTTTGAGATTTCTCGCCATTCTTTGATTGAGCCGAGAGAAAGTCGATCCCCCCTATTCTCGTCTTTTAAAGCCTCCAAGAACTTCTTAATCTTTCGATGAGGATGAACCATCATAAAGTATTCAAGAAGGCTCACAATAAGAATTATAATTCCAAGGGCCATGGCCTTGTACTTAATTTTTTCTAAAAAAACTCTCTCACGAGTCTTGGCATTCTCATTAGAGGACTCAATTAAAGTTTGAAATGTGGCATCCATTTCTTTTTTCGTCTTCTTTATAGATGTTCCAAGCTTTTTCTCATTAAGCTTATCAATGGTCTCATTCACTTTTTTAGTATGAGTGTCTGGATAATTGTACTGAAGCGAACGAAGAATACGAGATTTATGTTTTTTAAAATAATCAAACCTTTCTTGGTTCGACAGATGAATACTTTTTACTCCCGCAATAATTGAAGTATAAGCCATCATCTCCCCATACTGAGAGGAAAGAGAAGTAAACTGTTTCGTTAAATCAGAAAATTCGTTTTGAACTTTACTATGAAGCTTAATCATTCTTTGTTCATCACGTGATCGCAGAGATGAATAAAGTGATCTTTCATAAACTTTTGAAGTCCTCACATAGTCATCGATGTGACCTTGAAGTACTTTTTTGAGTTGGGTCTTTTCGTTAAATTCAGCAACTTGTGAATTTTGAGTGTTATAGGCCCACCAACCAAGCGTTCCGATTCCACCCCAGACAATAAGCTTTGACAGCACTGAAATAAAAATTAGATTTTTCATAATGCCTCTTTCGGCGTATTAGGCCAAATACTTGACTGTTACGCCTCCCTTTCTTTAAGATTCTAAGAATCAAATGAAGTCAATCCTGTAAAATCAATGCCTTATAGTCAAACACCTACTCCCTGAGAAGACAAACCTTTCGCCACCCTAAACTTCTTCTGAAAAAGAAAGGCTATAAATCTCAAACAATAAAAGTTGAACGGTAAGACCTAACCTTGATAAGCTCATTGATCAAAGTGATGCTATTGATTTTTATAATAAACTTGAAACCACTCTTTCAAAGGTTTAAGCCGCAAGTTTATCCTCTGTCTTTATGGGCCCCTTATTGTCATCAAAAGCTTTAAGATCTTTTGTCATAAATGGGGCAAACAAAAAAAGATAAGCAACATAGCTATAAAGCATTGTTGTAAAACAAACTGCTAATGCTGGTGGTAATACCGTCACATTAACCGTACCAACCGCTCCAATTGTAATAAGGCCAAGTAAAGTTCCAAGTGCCCCGCTATGAAGACAAACTTTTCCAGACCATTTCGCGACTTCGATTCTTTCACTTTCTTCTAAGTTCCAAAAATAAAAAGCTTTTTTTCCAAACTTAAAGGCCATAAGGCTCACAGTAATTGAGCCCACAACTAATAACGATGGGATATCAAAAAAGACCCAAAGATCATTAGTACACATCTTTAAAGTCACAAACAGTGAGAGTACTCCAAAGAAATAAGCAAAAATCCGCATAAACATCCCTTGATAAAGCCTTAGGTTGTATTGATAGAGGACGATCTATTTTAGCTTATATGATGCCCATCTCTATATCCCATTGAATTTAGGTTAAGGCTCACTTTGAATTTCTAAAATTTATAGGTCAGAATATGGGCAGTGCTATGCAACTAGGGGAAAATGCTTTTGAAGTACTTTTTTATCTTCTTCTTATTCTTATCTTGTGGACCACAAAAAGATGCAGGAGAACTCACATTCTTTAAGAGAAAAAATGAGCATTACAGCAAACTCATTAATAACAAAACAATCTCTGGAAAAGTTGAGTTAAAAAAAGAAGTTCATGTTGAAAACTCAAGCTATCCCATTGAACTTTCTCTTTATGAGAATGGTGAATTTTATTATCACCTGAAAAACTTAGGAGAAGGTAGAGGCACTTGGATACTTGAAGACACACAAATCAAAATGTTCGCCAGAAGATCACTCTTTGATATGGCCATGCAAATCCTTTCAACAGATGAAGAAGGTCGTTCCTTTGTACTTACTTTTCGTGATCGCTTTGGCCCAAAACAACTCAAACTAAAAATCAATCACCCCAAATAGACTGATCTTTCTAGTCTCCTTTAGTCCAATGCAACTCAATTAAATTCTTACCTTCCGTCCGCTTTTAGTTGATCAAACGGTATTCTCTATTAAAATAACTGCATCCATATTTTTATTTTGGGATTAATAAAAAATGCAATACGCAAAAAGCCTCATTTTAGTTGATCAATCGAGACAGCGAAACAACTTAAGTTCTCGCTTAAGAATGTCTCAATTTAAAGTCGAGCTTGCGCTTGGCGGATTCCATGCCTTAAACCTTATCGAGAATGGTGAGTTTGATGTCGTCCTCATTAAAAATGACCAAGAAGATATGTCAGCTAAAGAACTCGTGGGCCTTATCCGCACTCGATGGGATGAAAAAAAACTTCCCTCAGTAGTGCTGATGAAAAACCTCACTGAAGAAGAGAACGCTGAAATCATAGACTTTGGGGCCAACTTTTGTTTCGAAGCTTCCACTGATTATATTGATGTTCTTAAAACTCTCCAGACTCTTGTGGATGAGAAGGTCAAAAACACAAAAAAGAAAAAAGGAAAAAAAACCGTTAAACCACAAAAATAATTACAAATTCTTCCAATTTTGCGCTTTGCAAACAGTTATTAAAGCAGTCATACTGTTTAACATATTGAATTTGGTTCATTTAGCATGGAGTTAGCGGAATGAAGTTTCTAGTCTCTGGTATTGTTACATCGTTATTTATACTTAACGCCCAAGCAAAAGTTTTGCACCCAGTCACTGACGACACACCAAAAGATTCTATCGGCTGGTACCATACGTCTTTGGTGCCTTCTCAAGAAACAATAATTGAAGAAAAGAAACCAGCAGTTGCTCCTATAATTAAAAAAGTCGCTAAGAAAGTTAAGCCTAAGCCAGCTGTTGTTAAGCGCCGTCCTATTGCCCGCTACATTCCACCAAAGAAAGTTGAAAAACCACTTACTGAACTTGAAAGACTAAGACTTTTAAGAGCAAAGCTCGTTCGCCAAAACAACTCCTACTCAAGTATGCGTATGAAAGCGATGCGAGATGAGAAAGAAAGAGAAATTGCTTTCGCTGAAGAAATCCAGAGCTTTTAATCTTTAAACTTTTGCGGCGCAAATACCGCTCAAAAGCTACCTCCTCTAAATCTTCTATGCTATCATCCTCACTTATTATTGAGGTGATATATGCAATACGAATTTTCAAAAATTGAAGCCAAGTGGCAAAAGTACTGGGACGAGAATAAAACTTTTAAAGCAGAGATTGATAAATCAAGGCCAAAGTTTTACGCGCTCGATATGTTCCCCTATCCATCTGGCTCAGGTCTTCACGTAGGGCATCCTGAGGGCTATACCGCAACAGATATCATCTCACGTTATAAAAGAATGAAGGGCTTTAATGTTCTTCATCCTATGGGTTGGGATAGTTTTGGGCTTCCTGCTGAAAACTACGCTATTAAAACTGGTACTCATCCAGACGTGATTACAAAACAAAATATCGAGACCTTTAAACGCCAATTAAAGATGCTTGGTTTCAGTTATGACTGGGACCGAGAAATTGCAACCTCTGATAAAGATTATTATCGCTGGACTCAGTGGATCTTCGTTCAACTTTATAATAAAGGTCTCGCCTACGAAGATGAGATCCAAGTGAACTGGTGTCCGGCCCTTAAGACAGTTCTTGCAAATGAAGAAGTGATCGATGGCAAATCTGAAGTTGGCGGGCATGAAGTTGTTCGAAAGCCCATGAAACAGTGGATGCTTAAGATCACAGAATATGCAGAGAAACTTCTTGAAGACCTTGATGATCTTGATTGGCCAGAAAACATCAAAGAGATGCAAAGAAACTGGATTGGAAAATCTGAAGGAGCTGAAGTCACTTTTAAAATTAAAGGACTTTCTGATGATCAAAGCCTTAAAGTTTTCACCACAAGACCAGATACTCTTTTTGGTGCCACTTATATGGTTCTTGCTCCAGAGCATGACCTTGTTTCTCAAATTACAACTGATGAAAATAAAGACAAAGTTAAAGCTTACCTTGAAGCGACGGCCAAAAAATCTGACCTTGAAAGAACAGATCTTAATAAAGATAAAAGCGGAGTTTTCACAGGAGCCTACGGGATCAATCCTGTAAACAATGAAGAGATTCCAATTTGGATTGCTGATTACGTTCTTGCCAGTTATGGAACCGGAGCGATCATGGCCGTTCCTGCTCACGATACAAGAGACTGGGAATTTGCCAAGGCCCATAGCCTAGAAATTAAGCCAGTCCTTGAAGGCGGAAATGTTGAAGAAGAGGCCTTCACTGGAGATGGCACTCACATTAATTCAGATTTTCTCGATGGACTTAATAAAGTTGATGGCATTAATAGAATGATCTCTTGGCTTGAAGAGAAAAGCCTTGGAACAAAACAAACAAATTACAAACTCAGAGACTGGATCTTCTCAAGACAAAGGTATTGGGGGGAACCATTTCCACTCTTAAAGTTTGAAGATGGAACCGTGAGATGTCTTGAAGAAGATGAGCTTCCTGTTCTTCTTCCTCAAGTGGAATCTTATGAGCCATCTGGAACAGGAGAATCACCTCTTGCGACAATTGATGAATGGCTTCATATTACAGACCCAAAAACCGGAAAGAAGGCCACAAGAGAAACCAATACCATGCCTCAATGGGCAGGGAGTTGTTGGTACTATTTAAGATACTGTGATCCCACTAATGACAGTGCTCCTTGGGATAAAGACCTTGAGAACTTTTGGATGCCAGTGGATCTTTACGTTGGTGGAGTTGAGCATGCTGTTCTTCACCTTCTCTATGCTAGGTTCTGGCATAAAGTTCTTTTTGATCTCGGTTTAGTCTCGACAAAAGAACCTTTTCAAAAACTCGTCAATCAAGGAATGATTCTTGGTGAAGACGGTGAGAAAATGAGTAAATCACGTGGGAATGTGATCAACCCTGACCACGTTGTCACTGAAAGTGGAGCCGATAGTCTAAGACTCTATGAAATGTTCATGGGACCTCTTGAAAAAGTAAAACCTTGGCAAACCAATGGAGTAAAAGGAGTTCATAACTTCCTTTCAAAGTCTTATCGATTCTTTGCTGATTCAAGCAATATTAAAGCTGAAGGTGATGAAGACCCAGAAGTTTTAAAAGAGCTTCATAAATCAATCAAGAAAGTCTCTGATGACATTGAAGCACTAAGATTTAACACCGCGATCTCACAGCTTATGGTTTTTACAAACCTTGCCACTAAAAAAGGCTCGGTCACAAAGAAGACGGCGGAAACTTTCACTCTTCTTCTCTCTCCTTTTGCTCCTCACGTAGGTGAAGAGATTTGGGAAAGACTAGGACATACTAAGACCAATACCTATGAGACATGGCCTGAGTTTGATGCTGAACTTGCCAAAGATGATCTCATCACCATGGCCATTCAGATCAATGGAAAAACTCGTGGGACAATCGAAGTTGAAGCAGACATTGCAAAAGACGAATTTCTTAAGAAGGTTAAAGAACTTCCGAATATTCAAAAATATCTTGAAGGGAAGAATCTTGTTAAAGAGATTTACGTACCAAAGAAAATTTGTAATTTAGTCGTTAAATAGAAAGGTTTTTCTATACTGACTTGTTTTATCCATTGGGAGGATTAAGAGATTAAACTTAGTCCCCCAGTTACTCTTAAGACCGAATTGAAAGTCATGTCCTTCAATCTCAACTCCGTTTGAGTTGTCTCCAGAAAACTGACTGTATCCAAGAGCTATCGTCACTCCATTTCTCTCAGTTTGATATTCACCAAAAACTTCTTCTAGAGATTTCCCCGAAAAGTTCTTAAGAGTTAAAGAGAAGTTAAACTTAGCCGCAATTCCCATTGTAAGACCAGACTCTGTTCCCCAAGCAATCTTCACAGGCTGACAAAAAACTTCTTTTTTATCTTTTGTCATCATGCTTTCATTGTGTTCTGTGGTTTTATT
>JBMYPC010000099.1:0-11426 GCA_049599895.1 Bacteriovoracaceae bacterium
CCCAAGATCCTAGTGTTATTTATCATGAACTTGGTCACTCACTTGTGAACCTTATGATGAACATTAGATCAAACACTTCAAACTCAATTGTTCAATCACAGCTTAGCCACCTCTTTTATGATGAGGCCAATGCCATTAACGAAGGGATTGCCGATTGGATGAGTTATTTTATGACCAACCGAACTCGTATTGGAGAATGGGCCCTCGGAAGATTTCTTGATGCTTCAAGACCTCTTACTGAAAGTGACCCACTTCATGTGGCAACAGTGGGAGACTTTGATGGTGGATCACTCTCCTATCCTACTTATCTTAACTATGATGTTCGTTCGGCGTCAGTGCCTGTTGAAGATGTTCACTACGCTGGACAAATTATGACCCATTACCTTGTGGCCCTGACAAAAAACATTGATAATAAATGTGGATTTAATGACATTGATAAATCCCAGGCCCAAGTCTTTAGAATTCTCATTGAGACTCTCTCTGAACTCGGTGACATGAGTGCTAGAGGAAGTGACTCAGCTCAAAACTATTTTGGAACTTCTGAGTATGAGTACAAAGTCAATTTAAGCCCTACTCATGCCTATGAATGGAACCGTATTAACAATCCCATAAACTACAGAAAGTTCTCTCAAACTCTGGCAAAATACCAAAAAGAGCTTTTAGTGGATTCAGCAAGTGATAGCTCGGTTTGTCCTGGAACTTATTGTCCTTGTCCTAATCGAGTTTATACAACAGACGACATTGAAAGCTTACTTGATAAGTATGGCCTTCTTCTTTTTGAAACTTATAACGAAAATGGAAACAGTGCTCTTCGCTCTATTTCAAGCGTCCCTGGTTCAAGCCCCTTAGGTCACTCAGGAACGAATAAGCTCGTTTCTCCAGCAAACAGAGTTCAATCACAACTCATCAACAAGGAACATATTAAGATCGATGATCGCGCAGGACAAAGTACAGCTTATGTCTTTGACGATCGAAGCGATATGCTAAGTGTCCTTGACGGAGCAGGACTTGGCGCCTTCCTCTCGGATCAGATTGATAGCCAACTCATTCACAATAACGGCAACGGAAAAATAAGCCCTGGTGAATTCCTCGGAGTTCTTCCTAATCTTTATAATGACTCCACATCAACTATGGCCGGAGTCCAACTTCTGGCCAATGACTGGGATCATTTTAAGGATGATAAACCTTGTAATAATCTAGGTGATAACTTTCCTTTTTCATCTGAAGGAGCTGCTGATATCTCCACAAATGAAGGAACTCCAGGAGCTTGTGATTACACAACTCGAGAAAATGGCGATGAAACCGAAGAAGACCTTGCTCCAGTTTGTTTTGTGCAAACAGAAGAGTCTGGAAGCCTTGTTTGGGTTTCACAAGAAAAATTCAGAGACAAAATGAATCTTGATAAATCAAAATGTCTGAGCCCATCAACCACGAATAGCTCTAATCAAACAGTCTATAATACGAGCAATTGCTTTATCAGGGCCTTTAAAGACCGTGATCACGCTTATTATTCAAAAATCAATCCTAAATCAAACTGGGTCGACACTTTAAAAGATGACACTGGTACTCCGCAATTTAGTGTCTCAAATCTTATTTTCTTTGAAGTTTCCCCTTGGATTCCACCGGGTACTCAATTTAATTGTCGTTTCCGTGCAAGGTTCACAAACTGTAAGGACTGCTTTCACGATAGTTTAAATTCAAACGATGATTACCTTGATTATGAATATTCTGGAGCTCGTCCGTTTAAGATTATCAACTTTCAATTTAGGGTTATCGATTAATGCTAAAAAAAATTGGATTTTTGACATTCATGGTTTTCCTCGGGTTTTCTCTGACATTTCTCGTACAAGAGAATGATCAGACGAACAATCAAGTTGTGACAAACGTTGAGGATGAAGTAGATACTCAACCCACTTCGAATAAAAACGTACTGGTGAAAAAGAACAAGCAAACAAAAACAATTACAAAAAGAGAACCTGCTGCAAAAAAGCCGACTCAAAAAAGTAAAATCAAAGTTCAAAGAATTGCCGGAAGAAGACTTCTTTTACCAATTAAAGATCTCAAAAATATCTCCTACCTCAATACTCCGAACAAAGACTGGGATAAAAAGCTTCTTAAAAGACTTGGCCGATTCGGCAATGAAGATAAAGAGTTTAAGATTGAACATCTTGATTCTGTTATTCATCCTCAAGGTCAAAGTAAAGCCGTATTTTATGAGTGGGTCAGAGTCAGATACACAGACGGAAATATCCCAAAGTCTTATGAGGCTTTAGTGAATTCTGAGTCAGGGACAGTCTTTAAGGTCTGGAATACCACTCAGATTTCAAATCAAAAGCCGATGAAGCTTTCGCCTTCTGGGAGTTATCAAAATATTTAATATACGGTCTGCAGTTACTGTCCGGGCGGTCCGAGCAGTGAGACTGACTGACAGTTTCAGACAAGCGGAGATACAGTGCGGACGGTCCCGACTGTAACAGCATCTAAAGATAAATTATTCCTAAGCAACTTCATCAGAGTTAACTCTTTTTCTATCAAAATCTGTTGTTCTTAATTGAACATAAACCACATAAAGATTTTTATCCTTCGGGTTTTCACAATAATAAATAGAATTGCCTTTATAGATGAGCTTAGAAAAAAGAGGGTTAGACTCTAAGATTGAACCAGCCAAGGGGTTTGAGCTAAGTAAGTTTTCAGTGTAATCAATTAGGTCATTAACGGTGTCAATTGCGAGATTGATATTAAAATTTTCAGCAATATATTCCATCATTTTCTCAAGATCATCCTGAGATTTGGGAGTCCATTTAAGCATATTTTTTACGGAGTTCTTTTTCTTTCTTTTTTAGTTTGGCCTTAAGTTCACCTGAATCAACGCCTTCACCTCTTAAAGCCTGAGCGTAACCAATTGCAAGGTTTTTATGAAGTTCCACTTCTTGTTCAAGTTTTTCTATATGATCAACAGATACCATAGCTATTTCTGAGCCATTCTTGTGGGAAATGAGCTGAACCTCTCCCTCCACAACTTCTTCAAAAGTTTCAAAAAGGGTGGTTCGGAGTTCTGTGATTGTTTTCTTTTTCATGTGTACATCTTAATGTACACATGAATTTTTGTCAATTAAGACTGTTAAACCATCAAAATTACTGGAATTAATAAACAGCTTGCCGTTACTGTCGGGACGGTCCGAGCAGTGACCTGAGCGACAGTTTCAGACAAGCGGAGATACAGCGCGGACGGTACGGACAGTCCCGACTGTAACAGTCATCGGATTATAAGAAATCAAACGGCGCACTAATCGAAAACAAAATCTGAGTCAAATCAACTTCACTCTGCCCATCAACAGGAAGATCAGATGAACCTGAGTTATCCTTGAGCTCATCATAAGTAAAAGTTCTGTATTCAAGGTTTAATGAAATAAAAGGAATTCCGGTGTAACCAGCACCGATCATCATCCCGGTTCCAGAAAGTTCAGAACCTGATTGAAACTGACCTTTAGAGTCATTTCCATCAGTAAGCTTTGCACTTGGGAAAAAGGCACCATAGGCCCTAAAAAGAATAGGAAGATCAAAGTTTACAAAGACACCAATATTTTGAGCGTCCATCTCATCACAATTATCTGAACATTCTCCACCATTAGTAAGATCGGTCCATTTATAATCCCCCATTCCCATATCAACCTGAACACCAGCGGCCACAGGACTTGAGGAAACACCAACACGGAGTCCGTAATTAATAGAGTTATAATCAGCTTCAGCGTTCATAAGACTGTTTTGAAACTTAGAAGTTCCCTGAACCGCATAACCAACATAAGGATCAATATAAAGAAGTCCGTGAGCACTAAAGCTCGTCATTAAAAATAAAAGAACAAGATATTTAAATCCATTAGACTTCATAATAACTCCTAAAATTGGTGATAGGCTTTCTATACCTAATCAAGCGTTAATGTGTCACGTAGCTTTTGATATTCAGATAGGACTTCAGGATTAGCCACAGCTTCTAAGTTATTGAGATCACGTCCATTTATCAACCTTGTCACCGCAAGCTCCATCTTTTTCCCACTTCGGGTGTAGGGAATACCTCCTACAGCGCAGATAAACTTTGGCACATGTCTTGGAGTCGTGCCCTTGCGGATCTTAGTTTTAAGGTCTTTGATTTTATCTTCATCAAGCTTTTCAGATTTATTAAGCTTCACAAAAAGACAGACTTCAACATCACCGTCATTTTGAAGACCAACACAAATCGAGTCCTCTAAATAACTTAACCCTTCAATTTGGCGATAAATTTCAGATGTTCCAATTCTCACACCCCCAGGATTGAGAGTCGCATCCGATCTTCCAAAAACTTTGACTCCTCCATTTGAAGTAATTTCAATGAAGTCACCGTGATGCCAAATATCTTCATATTTTGAAAAATAGGCCTTCTTAATTTTTTCTTTATTTTCATCATTAAGAAAATAAAGTGGCCGACTCGGAAAAGAGGAAGCGCAAACAAGCTCACCTTCTTTATCGATAACCGCATCTCCGTTTTCATCAAAGCACTTAACATCCATGCCAAGCCCTAAGCATTGAATCTCACCTCTTCTCACTTCAAGATCAGGGTTACCAAGCATAAAGCAACCAATAATATCAGTGCCACCGCAGATGCTTGATACACAAAGATCCTTTTTAAAGGAGCTATAAATATAATCAAACTGCTCGGGAAGAAGAGGTGCTCCCGTTGAAAGAAGAGTTCTTAGTTTTGAAAAATCATTTTCTTTAAATTTATAACCACTGTCTTCAAGGGCCCTTAAAAATTTTGGAGAGGTTCCAAGAATATCAATCTCTTTTCTTGAAAGTTTATCCATAAATCCTTCAAGACTAGGACAACCTGGAGACCCTTCATAAAGAACAACTCTTGGGCCAAAATAAAGGGACGAAACTAGCCAGTTCCACATCATCCAGCCACAAGTTGTGAAGTACATAATGCTATCAGTTTGGTTTAAATTTGTATGAAGACCTAGCTCTTTAATATGCTGAAGAAGTGTTCCTCCTTGGGAATGAACGATACACTTAGGTTTTCCCGTTGTGCCTGATGAATACATCACATAAAGAGGAGACTGAAAGGAAGTTTGTTTGAAAGTCGGCTCGCCACTTCCCTTTTGAATGTCCTGCCAATAGCAAAACTTCTCACTATTAAAGTTCGTTTTTTCATCATCGACAAAATTAACAAGAATGACTTTTTTCAGATTTGGGATTGCTTTAACGATTTGTTCAATCTTTTCAGATTGATCAAAAACTTTTCCATTATAAATGTATTTTGTTGCAGCAATTAAAAAATGAGGCTTTGACTGTCCAAATCGATCAATAACTCCTTCAACACCAAAGTCACAACTCGTTGAAGTGAACGCCCCACCAAGACTTGAGCTTGCCAGCATTGCGATAACGGTCTCAGGAAGATTGGGCATAAAAGCGGCAACTAAAGGCTGAGTCTTTGATTTTTCGATTTCTTCAAAATGAGGACGTAAGAAGTTTTGTATCCGTGAGACTTCTAAACGAAGTTCTTTATAGCTAATCTTTCTTTCAAGCTCTGATTCATGAACAAAATGAAGAGCACAAGAATCATCTTCACCAGATTTTAAAAGGTTTTCAGCAAAATTAAGTTTGAGCCCTGGAAACCAGCCGTAATCTTCAAACTTTTCATCTTCACAAGCGGGGCTCAACTCTCCAGAGTAACTCATTTTAAAATGATCAATAAGATGGCGCCAAAAGCTCTCAGACTCGCTTACACTCCATGCATGAAGATCTTGATACGATTTAAAACTGTGCCCATTATCATTTAAATGGCCTTTAAATCTATTGAGATGAGTATTTTGGTCTTCCTTCGGACGCCAAAGAACTTCATTTTCCAAAGAAAGACCTACTTTTGTGCTTCAGGAGCCGTTTGTTTCACTCCAGACCTTAGCTGATGGGCCTCAACAAACTTCATAAGGTTTTGATAGTCTTCATAGTTTTTAAGTCCTCTGAACTTGGCCCACTCAAGAAGACTTAATAAGGCCATTTGAGGAAATTCCCAGTCGTCAATGAAGCTATCCACCTGTTGTTCTAAAAAGTCATAAAGAACTTCTGTTCGGTGAATGGTCTTTTTTCGATACTCTAAAGAATCATCTTTAATTCCCGATCGATCAAGTTGAAGTAATGTCAAAAGAGCATCAGTCGCTTCATTAATGATAGTGAGGAAGTTCTCATCATCCCAAGAGAGCTGTTCACGATCGTGTTTTTCTCTGAGGTAGTTATAGATGAGTCGTGAATCATAAATTTGCTGCTTCCCATCTTCAAGAAGCGGCACTTTTTGAATGGGAGACCGCATTAAAAAGTCTTCATCATCAACACCGTCAAGTGTTTCAAACTTATAATCCATCTCCGCCATATAGAGTCTTACTCTTCTCACATAAGGAGAATAAATCGTTCCGTATAAAATCATCTTTCCCTCACCAATTAAAAAAGATTTATGGTCTTGTCATTTTTTCTGGATCAACATATTGATCAAATTCAGATTCATTTAAAAACCCAAGTTCAAGACAGGCCTCTTTAAGAGTTGTCCCTTCTTTATGGGCCTTCTTCGCAATTTGCGCCGCTTTATCATAACCGATGTGTTGATTTAAGGCCGTCACAAGCATTAAAGAGTTATTAAGGTGCTGCTTAATATTTTTCTCATTAGGCTCAATTCCCACAAAACAATTGTCATTAAAGCTTTGCATGGAATCCGCTAACAATCTTACAGAGTGAAGAAGATTGTGAATCATAACAGGCTTATAAACATTAAGTTCAAAGTTCCCTTGTGACCCAGCAAACCCGATGGCCGCATCATTACCCATTACCTGAGCACAAACCATTGTGATCGCTTCACATTGAGTAGGATTAACTTTCCCTGGCATGATAGAAGATCCAGGCTCATTGGCAGGAATGATAATTTCACCAATTCCACAACGAGGACCTGAAGCAAGCCAACGAATATCGTTTCCTATTTTCATTAAAGATGCCGCTAGTCTTTTTAAGGCCCCAGAAGTTCCCACCACAGCATCATGAGCAGCAAGGGACTCAAACTTATTAGGGGCCGTCACAAAGTCATGCCCTGAAATTTTCGCAATTTCTTCAGCGACCATTTTGGCATAATCAGGATGAGAGTTAAGTCCTGTCCCAACAGCAGTTCCTCCAAGCGCCAGCTCTTTTAAAAACTTAAGAGTTGAAAGAATCGCTTCTTTTCCATTTGTCAGTTGTTGAGCATAACCAGAGAACTCCTGGCCTAAAGTTAAAGGGGTCGCATCCATTAAATGGGTTCTACCAATCTTAGTCACTGATTCAAACTTTTTCGCTTTCTCTGTAATCGTTTTAAGAAGGTTATCAAGTGAAGGTAGAAGAAGATCTTCAATTTGCTCAACAGCAGCAATATGCATGGCCGTTGGAAAAGTATCATTAGAACTTTGCGATTTATTGACATCGTCATTAGGATGCACTGGAACTTTTGAACCGAGCTCACCACCAGCAATTTCGATTGCACGGTTCGCGATCACTTCATTAGAGTTCATATTGGTTTGGGTTCCAGATCCCGTTTGCCAGACAACTAATGGAAAATGATCATCGAGCTTTCCTTCAATCACTTCATCAGCCGCTTGGCAGATAAGATTCATTTTTGTTTCATCGATTTTTCCAAGCTTATGATTAGTAATCGCCGCTGCTTTTTTAAGAATTCCTAGTGAGCGGATCACAGGTCTTTTGAATCGATCGTCTCCGATCTTGAAGTTTTGAATTGATCTTTGGGTTTGGGCCCCCCAATAACGATCACTTGGAACCTGAACATCACCCATAGTGTCTTTTTCAACGCGAAAAGTCATATAATTCTCCTTAAATAAAAATCCTTTAAATTCTAGACAGCTAAATCAAATCCGTCCATATTTTAGAATGCAAACCAAAAACAAGGTACCATCGTAGACTATGATTTCATTAGCCGGACTCAATGATCCCCAAAGAAGTGCTGCAGAACTCATAGAGGGGCCTATTCTCATCCTTGCAGGCGCTGGAAGCGGTAAGACAAGAACCATTACCTATCGCATCGCACACATGGTCTCAAACCTTGAGATTCCTTCAAAAAATATCCTAGCTGTTAGCTTTACTAATAAAGCCGCTAAAGAAATGCGTGAAAGAGTGGAGGCCTTAGTTGGCAAGCAGAAGGCCAGAAAGATGGCCCTTCTCACCTTTCACTCTCTTGGAGTCAGAATTCTTAAAAATGAAATCCATCACCTTGGTTACTCTAAAAAGTTCACCATCTACGACACCACAGATCAGCTAGCGATTATTCGTGAGGGTTTGAAGACTTACAAAGCCGGTAAAAACTTTGATCGAAAAGTCATTCAGGCAAAAATAAGTTTTCTTAAGAATAAAGATATAGGCCCTGATGAATATATAGGAACTGAATACTTTGATCCTATATCTCCCTATGATGAGGCGACCGAGTATATTTATCATTATTACCAGGAAAGGCTTAAGTTTTACTCGGCTATTGATTTTGATGACATTCTCTATCTGAGTGTAAAGCTTTTTAGAGAATTTCCAGAAATTGCAAAAAAATATTCTGAACTTTATCAATACATTATGGTTGATGAGTATCAAGACACTAACCGTCTTCAGTTTGACTTTATTATGGCGCTCACTAAAACCCATAATAATATCTGTGTGGTTGGTGATGATGATCAATCTATCTATGCCTTTCGAGGAGCCGATGTCAGTAATATTCTCGACTTTGAAAAAAACTTCCCAGGGGCAAAAGTCATAAAGCTAGAACAGAACTATCGATCCACAACTCCTATTCTTGATCTTGCCAACGAGATTATTAAACAAAACAAAGTGAGAAGAGAAAAAACTCTTTGGAGTGAAAAACCTTCTGAAGTTAGGCCGGTTATCTGGAAAGCCGGAAATGCTGATCATGAAGCCCAGATAGTCGTCGAAGATATCTTTAACTTTCAAAAAGCCGGGGGGCATTTAGGAGACATCGCCATCCTCTATCGCTCAAACACTCAAGCTCCTGCATTCGAGGAACTCCTCAGACAATTTGTCATTCCCTACAAAATTCTCGGTGGCCAAAAGCTTTATGAAAAAAAGGAAGTTAAAGATCTTATGGGTTATCTTTCTTTTATTCATAATCCAAAAGATGAGTTGGCCTTTCGTCGAGTCCTCAACACTCCCCAAAGAGGTATTGGACTTAAGACTCTTGAAAAGATCTTAAACTTTGCTCATGAAAATAAACTGCATCTTATTGAGACTCTTGAACGAGCCGAAGAATATGTTCCAGAGAAGGCCAAAGTTCTCCATCAGTTCGTAGAACTTATTAAAGACTTTCAAAATATCTTTGAGAATGCTGAGCTTGAAAGTGCGCTAAGACAATTAGTCGAAAGAATCAACTTTGATGAGTATCTGCAAAAGATCTATGACCTTGCCAAACAGCTCGATCGACGACGTAATGATGTGGAACAATTCATCCAATCAGCGAAAAGATTTGAAGAGTATGTGGGAAGAAAAGTGACCTTAAGAGAATTTGTGGAAAAAATTGTCCTTCAAGATTCACAAGATAATCAAAAAGAAAAAGACTCTGAAGAAGATGAAGATATCCGCGCCAATGAAGTCACCCTTATGACTCTGCATAGCTCTAAAGGCCTAGAGTTTAAAAAGGTCTATCTGGTTGGGACTGAAGAAGAGTTCCTTCCCCATAAAAAGACAATAAGTGAAGGGCAAGACCTCTCAGAAGAGTTAAGGCTTTTCTATGTTGGCGTCACTCGCGCTCAAGAAGAACTGATTATGACCTATTGTGGGGAAAGAAATCTTTACGGAAAAGATGTTCCGCGATTGAGAACTCGCTTTCTTCGGGACCTTGGAGACTACTTCAAAGAGGTTGATCGCAATGATCTCTCTCTATTAGAAGAAGAGGAAAGAAAAGAGTACACCAAAGGCTTTTTCTCGAACCTTCTTGACAACTTAAAATAGCTTCTCATCATATAGGATAGACAAAATTGATCAACTGAAGGCAGTAAAACCAGGATTGAACAAGTCACAGAATAACTTTCTTTTGGCAAGGCCCTCTATTCCTCAAAGTCATCTTCAGAATACTCAGTATCCTCATCACTGCCGTCTAGAATCGCCTCAATATCAGCGTCGGTCTCTTCTTCTGCTTGAACGTTATCGATAGCTTCTTCAGAGGGAGTTGGAGTCGTTGATCGCTCTTGATCAATCTTTTCATAAAGCTCTTTATCTTCTTTTCTTTGATAGCTTGCTCTAATTCTAAGGCTTCTTACTCGAAGAAGTGGAATAATACTCAGAGCTGATTCAAACCAGGTACTATAAGTCGTGACTTGAAAGGTTTGGATGTCATTACATTTGATCTTTTCGTATTCAAAGACCTCTTCAAAGCTCATCTTCTTTGTTCCAACTCCGCCCCAGACAAGAAGGTCTTTTTCAATAGCAAGATCATACTGGTTTTGCAGAATATATCGATCTTTAACTTCGTTATCTGTCTTCTTAGAATCAATAGTGTAATTTTCTGGGATATTGATCCATTTCCCATCGGTATCACAATAAATAGGGACAATGGTGATGTCAGTACTACAAGAAGTAAGAGCAAAAAGTAATACGATAAGAACTGATTTGATCTTCATCTCTTATCTCTCTTTTGACTTTCGATCACGATAAATATGCTCAGTTCGAATCCGTTTTAAACTAGCACTTGGAGAGATTCCAAAACCAGAAATTTCATAATTCACGGGATAAATAAGACCTAAACTTAAGACACTAATAAGCGAGTTTCCAAAAGATTGATATTCTCTAATTTTAATTTTTGAAGCACTTTTAATTCCTGCATCAGCAAGAATCTTATCAATAGGAACTTTATGCTCTTTAGGGACAACTCCCCATAAGAAGAATAGCTGCTCTTTTTTCACATGAAATTGATATTCATGACTTCTTTTCCCACCGATGATCACTGGTATTCGATCTTCAGAATAATAATGAATTGTGGTACAGCCACTAAGAATCAAAAAGAAAAGACTTGATTGGTAAAGTGCTTTTATTTTCCGATCCTTTTGAGATGATCAGGATGACTCTGACAGATTCCTTGATAAGTTGAAAGATGTTCAAGATTATCTTTTAATTGATTATGATAAGCTGATTTTAAAGCCTGCTTAGCATATCCCATGGCAAGGCTAGAGTTTTTCTTTAGCCCATCTAAAAGTTCTTTGATTCCATGATCAAGCTTTTCAACATTCTCAAAGGTCTCATTAAGAACACCATTTTTAAGGGCCCAAGAAGAATCAATTCGTTTACCTGTAAGAGTCAGTTCAATGGCCTTATTGTAACCGATTAATCTTGTTAAAAAATAAGTTCCGCCAATTCCTGGAACGAGACCTAGC
>JBMYPC010000100.1:0-11304 GCA_049599895.1 Bacteriovoracaceae bacterium
CAAAAGCCTGGGATCTCTCATAACGCATGAACTGAAAGTGTCTGGCACCTTAGCATGGCACCTTAGCAGCACCTGCACCTTAGCAAGAATGGCTTAAATAAAAAACTCAACCCCAGTCGAGAAATTCTGTTCATCAACATTTTCTGTTGTGACTTCATGATTTGAAAGATCAATAAGGCTTTCAAGTTCGTTAAGCTCACTCACCTTTGCACCCCATGAGTTAAGATCACTGCCTTTAATTAGCTGAGTAATAAGCTCTAAGATTTTCCCTTCATCACCAGCAAGAGTAAATTCCACTCGGCTTGGGACATCTTTATCATTGGTGGCGCCTGCTTCAAGCCCTCTTTTTAAAGCCGCCTGAATTAATGTCTTTCGAAACATTACTCCCTGTACTTTTCCACGAACTTCAAATGACTGAACCAAGATGCACTCCTTACAATAAACTTGAGAGTTTTATTTTAACTTAAAGACGATTTGGCCCCAAATCTGGGAGAAGATTTCCTATTTGTGTTTTTCAGATTTTCTCAAGAAGCGAGAAATAAAATGGTCCCATATGAAACTTATCGGGAAGAATCTGATAACCCCACTCTGTTGGCTCAGTTTGTTTAATGACTTCCTCAGGGGGACTTATCAGTTTAAACTCATCACCTTTTTTCTTAGAGAGCTTTTCAATCACTCCATCATTTTCAAAAGGAGAAAGTGAACAAGTGGAATACAGAATTCTTCCCCCTTTTTTACAAGCGATAAGTGCTGAACAAAGAAGTCCATATTGTTTTTTTGAAAGATGTTTGGTTCGACTTTCTTTCCACTCCGAAAGATATTCAGGCTTTTTTATAAGATGCTCTTCACTCGAGCATGGAGCATCTAATAAGATTCGATCAAAGTAATCAGGGTTATGAATTCCGATTTGAGCTCCATCAAAGTTTTTGACATAAAGCTTAGGGTGAAACTCTCCTTCATATTGAACAATAGTACGCTTTAATCTTTCTTTTCTTGGAGTTGAATACTCGTTGAGCCAGATCTCTCCTTCACTATCTGACAATCCATTGGGAAAGAGATCCTCCACTAAAATGAGAGACTTCCCTCCAGGAGCCGCGCACATATCAAGCACCGTCTCTCCCGGCTTTACCCCAAGGCATTTAGCGGCAATGATGGAAGCAAGATCCATATAATAGACTTCTTTCTGAGGTTCAGAATTTGAAAAGTAGGAATCTCTAAAATAAGGATTTTCAATAACTTCTCGATGCACTCTCGGAATCTTTTGAATATCCTCTGACAAAGAAGCTCTGAGTTTTGCCCAGCGATCTTGATAAATTTCAGCATAAAATGCATCAAATGCTGCTTCGCCCTTAAGTTTTTTCCCCATTACGGTTTTCACCCTTTCACTAGAGGTGGATAACTTGCCTCTATATTAAAAACGACTGAGTGTTCAACTTCGTGAAGACCGGGCGCTAACGCTTGAAGAGATTCCCTGGTCATCAAAACTGCCCGCTGGACACTTTTGATGACCAGTGAAAGCCTGAAAACTCAACCGTTTTCAGTTATACTACCCTAATGGACACCAACAGTAAGCGCCAATACATTATTAATCACTATAAAAAGATTGCAGATAGTCTCGGAGATAATCCTCGGGCCACGATGTTTGATCAAACCATTCGAGAAAAAGAGATCTCTTTTTTAAGAGCAGAGATTGAGCGCTTTATTGAAATCCATGAATACTCTCCAAGAATCTGTGACCTTGGCTGTGGAAATGGCACGACACTTCATTCCCTAAGTCTCGACTTTCCAGATCTTTCATTTACAGGTCTCGATCAAAACGAAAAATTTATTGAAATCGCAAAGAAAAGAGAAATTCCAAACTCAGAGTTCTTAGTCGGAAATCTCAAAAACCTTGAAGGTTCTCTTCATGACAAATTTGATATCGTCATCACTGAAAGGGCCATCATCAATCTTGAGACGAGAGTATTTCAACGAAAAGCTTTTGAATCAATTTCAAATCTTATAAGTCCTGGTGGGACTTATCTTATGATTGAAAGTTTTAAAGAATCCTTTGATGAACTGAATCGAATGAGAAAACAGCTCAAACTTGGAAACCGAGAAGTTTCAAAACATAATCTTTATCTAGATCAAAAGTCCCTTGTTATTCTTAACGAGCTTGGCCTCTTTCAAGATAAAAAGGCCACGAGTCCTCAAGCTCTCTCTCATTACTTTTTTTTTGCTCAAGAGTCATTCATCCTCTTATCAGATCTAAAGGAAGCCGACTAACTGAAAGTGACTTTGTTCATTATCTTGAAAAATTAGAAGGCCCAGAACAATTCAATCTTTCCCCTATTCAGTTTTATAAATTTAATAAGGCCTCAGTGTGAGCACAACAGGCTTTCTTATTGGTTTTCTTCCTCTTATTGCTTTTGGAGAGATGGATAAATACGCCCCTCTCATGATTGAAGAAAACCAAATGTGGAAGTTAAAAGACCCTAGAATCCGCGAGACTCTTAAAAATTTAAGCTTCACTATGCCTGTAGGCTTCATTCTTCATGGAGCGGCCACTCTCTACGCAGCGCTCAGACTCAATAAATAGTGGTGGATTCTTTGCCGAGGAATTGGCTTTTTCGTTTTTATGTTTCTATCATGGATCGTTGCTTTATTTCTTTTTTGACGCAGTGAGGAGGTCCATATGCAGCTTCAACATTACGCATGTGGTGAATGGGTAGATACACGAAAAGACATTGAACTAAGAGACGCATCCAATGGAGAGGTTATCGCCACCACTTCTTCAGAAAAGATAGACATCGAGGCGATGTTTCACTTTGGTAGAAAGACCGGTTCAAAAAATCTAAGGAAGTTAACCTTCCATGAGCGGGCAAGAATGCTTAAGGCCTTAGCTCTTTATCTCTTAGAGAAAAAAGAAAAATTCTATGAAATTTCTTATGCGACAGGTGCCACTAAAGTTGATAGTTGGATCGATATCGAAGGTGGTATTGGAAACCTTTTTGTTTATTCATCAAAAGGAAGAAGAGAACTTCCCGACACTCCGTTTGTTCTCGATGGAAAACCTGAAGTTCTCTCAAGAGAAGGAACTTTTATAGGTCATCATCTCTACGTTCCAAAGCCAGGTGTTGCTCTTCATATCAATGCCTTCAACTTCCCTGTTTGGGGAATGCTTGAAAAGATCGCCGTTAATTTGCTTGCAGGTGTACCAGCAATTGTAAAACCAGCTACTGCAACCTGTTTTTTAACTGAAGTTGTCTTTAAAGAAATCATCGCTTCAAACATTCTTCCAAAAGGTTCTTTACAGCTCATCTGCGGCCCAGCAAGAAACCTTCTTGATTATGCTGACTCTCAAGATGTTATCACCTTTACTGGTTCAGCTAGTACAGGAATGAAGCTAAGATCTCATCCTCGAATTAATGAATACTCTATTCCTTTTAATATGGAAGCCGACTCTCTTAACTCTTGTATTCTGGGTCCAGATGTCACTCCAGGATCTGAAGATTTTAAAGTCTTTATTAAGGAAGTCGCCAAAGAAATGACCGTAAAAGCAGGCCAAAAATGTACGGCCATTCGAAGAATCATTGTTCCTCAAAATTCAATCGATGCGGTTCAAGAAGCTCTCATTGAAAGGCTCAGCAAAACAACTATAGGCGACCCTCGAACCGAAGGTGTTCGCATGGGGCCTCTTGTCAGTGTCGATCAAAGATCTGATGTTCTTCAAAAGATCAAAGAACTTAAAACAAGTTCTGAACTTCTTTATCAAGGTGAAAAAAATCAATACTTAAGTGATAAAGAAAAAGGCTGTTTTGTACCGCCAACTCTTCTTCACTGTAAAAACCCATTGAAAGATATGGAACCCCATAACGTTGAAGCTTTCGGACCAGTTTCGACAATTATGGCCTATAACGACCTCGATCAGGCTTCAGAACTCGTTGCTCTTGGAAAAGGGAGTCTTGTTAGCTCTTTAATCTCATCAGATAAAAAAGTCATTCAAGAAGTCGTTCTTTCAAGTGCTGCCTACAATGGAAGATTCCTTGTACTGAATAAAGATTGTGCTAAAGAATCAACCGGTCACGGTTCTCCGATGCCTCAGCTTGTCCATGGTGGACCAGGGAGAGCTGGTGGTGGTGAAGAGATGGGAGGACTTAGAGGTGTTTATCACTATATGCAAAGAACGGCGATCCAAGGACATCCAAGTTCTATCTCTGCGATTTCAAACGTCTATCACTATGGAGCAGAACAGACATCTGATGTCAGACATCCCTTCTCTAAATATTTTGATGAACTAGAAGTTGGAGAGACTCTTCTCACTCAAAAAAGAACAATCACTGATAGTGATATTTCAAACTTTGCCAATCTCTCTTGGGATCATTTCTATGCTCATGTCGATGAGACATCACTTGAGGGCACAATATTTGAGAAAAAAGTTGCTCATGGCTATTTTATCATCTCTGCGGCAGCTGGTCTTTTTGTCAAAGGAGATAAAGGTCCGGTTCTTGCCAACTACGGTCTTGATGAACTTCGTTTCACAAAACCTGTCTACGCAGGAAATACGATTCAGGTAAAGCTTACTGTTAAAGAAAAAATCGCTCAAGATCCCAGACCAGATGAATCTCCCCGAGGAATTGTGAAATGGCTTGTCGATGTTATTGACGAATCAGGTGAAACAGTTGCCCTTGCGACTATTCTGACATTAGTTGCAAGGACTCCAGAAATCGATGAAAAGAAGTAACTGTTAAAGGTTTTTTCTATCAAAGACTTTCTCGATCTCTTCATCGACCGTCAAGAATCGATTGCCTAAGATTCGTTGTCCTGAAGAAGACTATGCACTTTTTGAAGTAATAGATTGTGGTCAACTGGCTTAACAAAAGCCCCCACGACCTTTTTTCCATATTGAGTAAGAACAGACTTATCAAGAAAACCAGAAACAATAATAACCGGTGAGTCGAGTTTATTTTGATCTAAAAGAACAAAAATACTCTCGAGAGTCTGCCCACCTTCACTTCCTTTTATATTAAGATCTGAAACGATCAGATCAAATTCTTGATTTTCAAGCTTCATAACCGTTTCGACTCGACTAGCCGCAACGACACATTTGTAGCCTTCATCTTCGATTCTGTTTTTTAGCATCATAGATTGATTCTGATCATCCTCAATCACAAGAACACATTTCCTACCATTCTTAAGCAATTTAACCTCAATATGTTATATAGTCGTACTGGTTTAAATTTCAAGTAAGGGAACTTCGAAACACCGAGCGCTGACGCTTGAAGAGATTCCCAGGTCATCAAAACTGTCCGCTGGACACTTTTGCTGCCCAGTGAAAGCCTGAAAACTCAACTGTTTTCAGTATATGCAAAAATTATAAGTTTAAATTGTGATTGCTGACAAGCTGGAAATTCAATTCAGAATATATATAGTCGAAATGGTTTAAATTTCAAGTAAGGGAACTTCGAAACACCGGGCGCTGACGCTTGAAGAGTCCAAAAGACAACTTTTAAGAGGCCTCCTTTTCTGACCTTATCTCTTTTAAGCTCTGCTCAAAGTTGTCCAAGTTAAATGGTTTCTCAATAACTGAAACTTTCTCTCTGTCATTCAACTCCAATTTAAAGTTAACCTCCCCCGTCATTAAAAAAATATGTCCTTGATATTTAAGGCCCCTGAGATGATGAACTAAATCAGTTCCCTTTTTACTTCCCGGTAAATTCTCATCGACAACGATAACGTGATACTCATGAAACTTTTTGTCGCTGTGGTTCTTCATAAAGTGATCAACACTTTCAGACTCATCACATTCAAATTCACAGTCATTGAGAAAAAAACTCAACGATGATCTTAAATCGTCTTCATCATCAATCACTAAGGCGCGCATGTGTTCTTCTAGCTTCAAGTTGTATCACTCCGGTTAATCAATTCAAAAAATCAATAAACCCTCTCATTAATCATTCAAAGACATTATGACATAGAACCAAATGACATTACTGTCATCTTGAATCTCCTCCTAGAGGAAACCCCTGAATTTTAGGACCCTTAGGCTGCTAGTTTTTAGATTTATTAATTTTAGGACTGAACTCTCATTTTTCGGAGACCCCATTTTTGACGCTTTATTCGGCAACTATTTTAGGCAATCATAACTAAAATACTTAATCTTTCGAAATCAATATGTGTCAAAAGTTTTATCGATTTAAGGGTAATCGATGGCGAGTGTATTCCTTAATGATCTTTCTTATTTTGGGGTCCCAAGCATAATCAATGGCCATGGCCTTTTCTTCATCAAGAATATAAGGATCCACTCCAAGCTCTAATAATAGTTTTACTGATTCAAAATGCTCATTAAGAACCGCATAGTGAAGAACTGTTTGAAACTTCCAATCCTGAGCATCGATATCGACACCCCTCTCTTTGAGTTCTCGATAGATTTGAGTATGGTTGTGTAGAGCTGCCAGATGAAAGGCTGACTTTCGATACCAATCAATTTTATCTTCAACCTCAAGAGTGAAAACATACTGAGTGATAGGAAGATCACCTCTAAGGCTTGCAAGGTGTTTTACATCTCTTCGATTAAACTCTAAGGCCTTAACATCTGCCCCTCTTTCTACAATCAATTTAATAGTTTCTAAGTTCGCCTTCGCGACCGCCCAATGGAGAATTGTATAAGAATCACCGCTTCGGCTTTCTAGGTTTGCACCACAGTTGATAAACTTATCAATCGCTCCTCGATCACTTTTCACCACAGCATTTTTTAAATACATATCAAGTTTGTCTTGAGAAACACTCGGACATGCCAAGACTTCAAGGCTAAAGTGTATTCCAAAAACAAGGAGACTTATTATCTTGACTGAATCAATCACATTTTTCATAAACCTAACTTTCCTTAGACAATTTCTATGCTTATCATTATGCCTTAAATCTTATAGACCAAATATTTAAAAAAACTGACAATAGAGAAAAAGTAATCACAAAAGGAAAACTTATGACTCAGCTATATGACTTCAAAGCCACATTGAATAATGGAGAAGAAGTCTCCATAGAAAAGTTTAAAGGAAAATATCTTCTTATCGTAAACACCGCTAGTAAGTGTGGCTTTACCCCTCAATACAAAGTCCTTGAAGAGCTCTATCAAAATCAAAAAGAGAATCTTGAGATTCTTGCCTTTCCCTGTAACCAATTCGGAGCACAAGAACCCGGAAGTGATGACGAGATCCAATCTTTTTGTGAGCTTAATTATGGCGTCACATTTCCGCTTTTTCAAAAAGTTGACGTCAATGGAGACAGCGCTCACCCTCTTTTTCAATATGCGAAATCGGCCCTCCCGGGACTTCTAGGTAGTGAAAAAATTAAGTGGAACTTCACTAAATTTCTCTTTTCCCCAGAAGGAAAACCTCTTAAAAGATATGCTCCTAAAGATAACCCTAAAAAAATTGAACAAGACCTGAGTTGATCTCATTTTACTCTAGAATTTTCTAGAGAAATAAGATAGCAATGAGTTATGGAACAATTTAGAGCAATTGAGAGTCTCTATGGCAAGTCTGCTGTTCAGACACTTTTAAAATCTCATGTCTGCATCATTGGATTGGGTGGCGTTGGCTCTTGGAGTGCGGAGGCCTTAATCAGATCAGGAATCGGAAAGATCACACTCATCGACCTTGATGAAATTTGTATTACCAATACAAACCGACAAATTCATGCCAATACAAAGACAGTGGGAAAATCAAAAATTGAAATCCTAAAGAGTCGTTTTCTCAAGATTAATCCTGAAGCTCAGATTGAACTTATTCACGACTTCATAACTAAGGAAAACATATCTCGAATCGAAAAACTTCATGCTGAGAACCCCATTGATTTTATCATCGATGCTGTTGATGGAGTTTCTGCAAAATGCTCTATCATTTCATGTTCGAAGGAGTTAAATATTCCCATTATCACCACCGGTGCCGCCGCTGGAAAAGTCGACCCTACCAAAATTCAAGTTTCTGATATTAGTCTTACGCAGAATGATAGGCTCCTGAAACAGGTGAAAAGGCTTCTAAAAAAAGAATACGGCTTTCCTAGAGAGAAAGGTAAACTCGGAGTTATGAGTGCTTCAAGTATTGAGAAAGCTTCTATGGGAGGAAACTCTTCTTGCGAAGTTAAAACAGGTAAACTCGACTGCGATGGTAGCCTTGGCTCAGTTTGCTTTGTCACGGCAAGCGTCGGATTTGCAGCCTCTAGCTACGTGACTAATTGGCTTTCAAATTCAAGAGGATCTTCTCTCGATGAATCACTATCTTGATTTTCATACACATCATTCAGAAAAAAAAGAAATTCAAAAAACTCAATCGGTCATCAATATACGGGCTTTTCACGATGAAGACATCATCGAAAAGATTACTAAAACCAACGATTACTTCACCTATGGACTTCATCCTTGGGATATTGCAGGTACTGATAATGAGTCTCAGGTGGAGACTTACCTTGAAAGGCTTGATCAACTTGGTCTTCATCCTAATTTTTTAGCACCAGGAGAAATAGGCCTTGATCGAAGCCGAAAAGAAAACTTTCAAAAACAAAAAGTTCTTTTTGAAAATCTCATAACCTCTCAAAGTTTTAAGAACTTTCCTTTTGTCATTCTTCACAATGTTCGTTCTTCATCTGACATTCTTGAAATTATCAAAAAGAATAAAGTAACGAAAACTTTTATCTCTCATGACTATAATGGAAGTATTGAAGAGATGAAGTCTCTGGTTAAATCAAACTTCTCTTTTAGTTTTGGCCCAAAGATTCTCACCCCCCAAACCAAAGCATTTGAAACCATTAAACAAACTCCTCTCGATCGAATCTTTTTTGAAACTGACGAGCAAACACAATATTCTCTTTCTGAGATCTATTCGCAGGCTTCGAAACTTCTAGGAATTTCTCTTGATAAACTTTTAGAACAAGTGAACAGGAACTTCGAATCACTCAAAACGCAAAGGAAGTCTTTCGATGGATAATCCTCTTAAAGTTCTTTACCAAGACGAAGACTTTGTCGTGACACATAAATCCTCAGGACTGCTTGTCCACCCAGAAAGAAGAGGACAGATGAAAGAGACCCTTATGGGTAAATTAAGAGATCAACTAGGTCTCACTCTTTTTCCGCTTCACCGACTCGACCGTCCTGTCAGTGGTCTCGTGTGGTTTTGCCTTAATAAAGAGATTGTTCCCAAGGCCCAACTCTATTGGCATCACCAAAGCACACTCAAATGGTATATCGCTCTTGTCAAAGGAGAGCCCGAGGAGTCAGGACAGTTCTGCACACCTATGGAGGGAGAAAAGAACAAGGGATCAAAAAAGAAACATTTTAAACTCGCCAACACTCTTTATTGGAAAATTCATTCTTTTAAGGAGGAAAACTGTTCTCTAATGCTTGTCTTGATTCGAACAGGAAGACATCATCAAATCCGAAGACATTTTAGAAGGTTCTTCTTTCCCCTCATTGGTGACACGAAGTACGGAAAGGGAGAAATCAATCGAAGATTTAGAGAAAAGTACAACTTTCAAAGAATTTTTCTTCACTGTTACCAAGTGAACTACTTTCATCCAAACGACAAACAAGAAAAGATCGTTAAAGCTGAAGCTTTAGAAGATTTACAAGATCTACTCAAAACATTGTTAAAAGATGAGACACAAAACTTTGAAGGGCTAATAGACCGAGTTCAAAAGCAGATTTTGAACTTTAAACCACCAAAAGACTTTGACACGTTTTTCAAGTCAAAGTCTTTCGGTAATAAAAATTAGAGAACTTTATTGATACTTGTTTCGATATCTGATTTTGGAACATTTCCAACAAGAGTCTCAACAACTTTTCCTTCTTTGAAGATCATCATTGTTGGGATACTTCGGATTCCATATTTTTGAGCAAGTTCTTGGTTGGTATCAACCTCAACTTTAAAAACTTCAATTTTCTCAGAATACTCACTTCCAATTTCCTCAAGCGTTGGCGCTAATGCCTTACAAGGACCACACCACTCTGCCCAGAAATCAACAAGTGTTGGTTTTGGATTGTTTAATACTTCTTGGTCAAAGGAACCGGCGTCAGTTTGCTTCACCATAAATTACTCCTCAAGTTGGGCTTGATTGACAACAATACTCCAATTTAGCACACGCTCTTTGAAATGTCGTGATACAAATGCTAGGACAGAGTCAATATCCATACAAAAATCAAAGACTTCCCCAAGCTTCATATCAGAAGCGCAGCGCACCATCTGCCTTGTCTTTTCAAGAGGCAAAACTTGCCCACACCAGGGTCCTTTTATCAGGTAATGCTAAAATCAAGACTGTCTACTGGTGGAGTCTCAATCATAATCGGAACCTCTCAATCTGCGGAGTCATGAATGGATACGAATCAGCAACCTGTACGAATGGACCTTCTCCTTAAAGAAAGAGGAGTCTTAAGAGATAAGTATTGGCGCCTAAAAAGACTCTACGATACTGAGCAAGCAGCCCACAACACAAAGGCCAATCTTTTAGAAGATGCCCTCACTAAAATGGAAGAAGAAAGAGAAAAGCAACGCATCCAAAGAGAGGAGTTTGAAGCTGAAAAAGAGCAAATTCAAAGCTTAAAAACCAAACTCTCTACCCTTCTCCACGCAACGAAGGGCAAGCTAGAAGGAATCAAAGCCAAAGAAGAGGAACTTAAAAGTATCAGTGATGACAGACTCCATTATCTTGATGAGCAAAGAGAAAAACTAAGAATCCAAAGTGAACAATACAAATCTCTTATTATCAGTAAAGAACAAGAACTTGAAACTCGTGAAGGCTTAATTAGTGAATACGCCGTTTCAAGAGCAAAGCTGAAAGAACTCAACATTGCTTTAGAAAGTGCTTCTAAAGAAAAAGAAGACCTCATTCTTCAAAGAGATAAAATTAAATCAGAGATCGAACATTACAATGAGCAAAAGAAGAAAACTCAAACCGAAGAGTTTAAGTCCTTCACAGAAAAAACCAAAGCTTATGAAGTGGCGATTGAAGAGTATCAAACAAAGGCCAAAGAACTCGAAGAAGAGAAGAAACGATTTGTTGCAGAAAGAATTGTTTTAAATGAAAAGAAACGAATGCTAGAAAAAGAAGCAAAGCTTCTTGAGAAGAATAAAAAGAACTTTCAGGCCAATTCAAAGAACCTTGAAATTCAGACTCAAAAAGTGAAAACCATGCAAGCTTCACTTCAAAACAAGATTCATGAGGTCAATGAGAAGTCTCAAAAAATTGATCAAAAAATGCTTCACTTTGATAAGCGCATTTGCTAAGGTGCCAGACACTTTCAGTTCATGCGTTATGAGAGATCCCAGGCTTTTG
>JBMYPC010000101.1:0-11282 GCA_049599895.1 Bacteriovoracaceae bacterium
CGATAGATATTTTAAAAACAAATCCAAGATTAAGCTCAAAAGAGGTGAAGTCTCTTCTTCTTGGAACTGTTGATATTGTCTCATCATTAAGTGACAAGGTCTCAACCTCCGGTCTTTTAAACCCTGTTCGTGCTCTTAAAGCCGCAGAGCTTTCAATGAAAACTTCAATTGATAAGGCTATTGTAGAAGCTCACAAGTTCATTGCTGACTCCCCATTTCTTTCAGTAAGTCTTCAAGGTGATTCTGCAAAAGTTGAGTTATCCGAGAAAGAGAAAGAGATGAGGGATAACTCTTTAATGTCCTCATTTGAGGATATCGATTAATTATAAATTTTGACTAAACTTTTTAAGTGATAGAAGCAAAGCGTAATACCGTTCTTATTAACGTTATTGCCTTAAAAATATCAATGAATCAGGGTGTCAGTTCAAATTGATTAGAACTCTGTTTGACTGCTCAAACTTTCGTCGATATGTTCAATCCCGATAAATTATAAAATTTAAGGAGTACTAAAGAATGAAGTTTATACTGGCAGGTCTATTACTAATAATATCTCTAAGCTCAAATGCTAAAATTACTTATGATTCGATAAAATGTCTTTCAAATTCTCAGTTAAAGTCATTAGAAACAAAAATGGATTTAAAGATGACACTTGATGGAAATGGCGATTGTCGAAGCAATGATCCCAAGTCGAAGTTTCTTAAGGCCTTAAGCCTTATTGAGCATTTTAAGACCTCTAATGTTCCTGCTTCTTTAGATAACGAGCTGTCTTCAAAATTAAAGAATTTTTTGGCAAGTCCGTTTGAAGGATTCTTAGGAAGGACTAATAATTTCTTCCATAATAAGGGAATGGTGAGTCGTGTCCATAAACCAAGAGGGCTTAAGCAACTACAATTCGGTAACCGATTTTTTAATCTTTCTCCTCTTGAAGCTGCTCTTGAAATGGTGAGCTTTTCACTTGATAACGAAAGAGCTTCTTATGCAAAATGTTTAAGAGGTGAATTTAGAGGGATTAAAGCTTGTGAACATAATTTTGAAACAAAAGATTTTGCAGGCCCATTTTCAACTAAGGTTCTTCTTTCTCTTGCTCTTGCACATGGAACAAATAAACTTTCTGATTTAGTAAGTGCTGACAGACTCATTCAAATTGCGAAAAGACAGTTTTATACGGGGTTAAATCGTTATAAAGATTACCAAGGGCTAATTATTGAAAGAATGATTTTTCTTGGTCGTGACCGAAAGCTTTATCAAATGCTTCCTTTTACTAAAAAACTTGTTCTTGTTGATATCGATTATTCAAAATTCAAAGAAATCAAAAAAATTAAACACAATCGAAAAACTGGTGGTCTTTTTATATTCTTTGGCGAGGGAGAAATTGCAGAGCTAAGTGCTGATCTTAAGCTTCGGGTACTCAATTTTCCTTTAATGAATGGACAACGAATAAAAGTCAAAGACTATACTCCGGTCACAACATTTAATTTTGATGATGATTTGCTTAAAGCGAGTCATTACAATGTTGATTTTGTTCTTGATGAAAACAGCAGAGCCTTCATTCTTTTTGATGGTCATGAAAATGGTGAATCTGGATACTATACTCCAAATGATCAATTAAGAATGCCGACAAAAAGCCTTACTTCATGCTGGCATCATGCGGTTTGTATTCTTGATGAGAATGGCAAAAGATGGTCTTGGTATAGAGCCTTTACAAATTTAAGACCCTATAAAACCTATCAAAATGACCAAAGGGTTCCTTGGCGTCATATTGATGGAGGCTACACTGAGTATGAAGTCTATGGAATTAACGACAATGGTGTTCTTTATCAAAGAGATGGGGCTGCGATTGATCCATTTGAAAAGCATGATTTTCAAACAGGGACCGTTGACACTTTCAAGTTTGTTGAAACGTCATCATTTTTCTCTCTTGCTGATCGATCAGCATTTTACACTCAAAGGGACGATTCGATCTTTGACGATGAAATGAAGAAAATTTCCCTCTCTGAAATTTCTCCTATCAGAGATTATGACAAGGTCAGTGATTTCTATATTGCAAGTTTCATGAATCCATTTAAATTGAACACACAAGACTTTAGAAATAGATGTGAGGTTGTTTCAACAACCTATCATCCTTGGCTTCATTCATTTTTTGGAGTTAAGCGAAATGGAGATGTTGTTGTGGACCTTAATGGAAAGTGTCTTGAAACAAATATGAAACAAAAAGAAAATGAGAGACTCGTTCTCTTTGGAATTTCAAAAAGAAATTTCTGGGGAGAGGTAGCTCTTAAGTTTAAAAATATACATGATAATTCAAAGTCACGATACTATCCCGTTTATCAGAATGATTTAGGAGATGGTTGGATTGATCGCTATGGATCAACGAGATAGTTCGAGAACTATCCGACAAATGAATTTAACTATGAAGGAGTGTTATATGAAAAAGTTATTGTTATTAGTAAGTGCCTTATTTTTAAGTTTTAGTTTATCTGCCGCTGATGATCATCATCCGATGACAAAGATGACGGGCCCTTCAGTTGACCTATCTTCTGTTGGACATACCATTGCAGGGCGAATTGGAGACAAACTGATCTTTGGAGATGTTTCTAGCCAGGGTGGACATAAGTCATCTGAAGTCACTCTTAAATATGATGGACAAGATATTAAGGCCACATTTGCCAACAATGGTGGTGCTTGGGGTGGAGAGCTTAAGACGATTCAAAAAACTCAAAAAGTAGAGTTTTCAAGAATTGATAAATCGATTCCTGCTTATTTTATTAAAGTTGACGGTGTCGAATACAAAGTAAGAGTCGACTCTGATGATTTTAAAAACAATCACTTCATCAATCCAACTTACACGTTAGAGCTTAATGGCCAAGACGTCGCTGTCAAAATGGAAAATGGTCAGGCTTGTTGGATGTACTCGCTTCACCTTATTTTCATGATCTTTGGAACTTATTTACTTTAATTTCTCATGAGAAGGTTCTTCTGGACCTTCTCATTTTCCACTGTTCTGTGTTAGTTTTCTCTAATGAAGCCAATTTGCACATTAAAAAACCTAACACTGAGTCATCCCCATAAAGTTCTCTTTCAGTCAGTTAATTTCACTCTTAATGAAGGTGAGAGGATCGGTGTTCTTGGCCTTAATGGGCATGGAAAGTCTTCTCTTTTTAAGGTGATGGCCGAGAGGGTCACTCCTGATACAACAGTTCCGCCTTTTATCTTTGATAAGAGTAAAGACTTCTCACTCTTTTTAGTGCCTCAAGAGCTTCCAGTAATAAAGGATGTGACTGTTGAAAATTATCTCTATGAGTTTCATCCAGAGTTTAAAAAATATAAAGCCCGCCTAAATGAAATTGAAAAAGAGCTTCTTGAATCCGATGATTATGAAAAGCTTATTCATGAACAGACTGAGCTTTATGAAAAGCTATCTGAGCGAGGTGAAGATCGAGTTTATAATCAGTATATAAGTTATTTAAAGTTTTTTGGAATCACAGATCACGCATTAACAATTGAAAACTTTTCAGGGGGAGAGCAAAGAAAGATTGCCTTAAGCTTAGGTCTTTCGGCTCCACAAAGGATTATCCTTTGGGACGAGCCGACAAACCATCTTGATCTCGAAACAATTGAGATGTTCGAAGATGAGGTTCGCCAATCGAATAAAACTTTTCTTATGATCTCTCATGATCGATCACTTCTTAATAATATTGTCGATCGTATTCTTCATATTCAATCGGGAAGTCTTGCGACTTTTAAAGGGACTTACTCAGATTATTTAAATCACTTAGTTGAAGAACAAGAAAGAAGAGAAAAAGAACTTGATCGTCTTTCCAATAAGCACAGACGAGAGACAGCGTGGATCAGAAGAGGCGTCAGTGCCAGAAGAACCAAGAGTAAAAAAAGAATCGATGATTACCAAAGTCTGACAAGTGAGATTCAGTCTCTAAAAGCAAGGGCCCATAAAAAAGTCACTCTTGATATTAAAAGCTCAAAGAGAAAATCAAAAATTCTAGTCGAGGCCAAAGATCTTGGACTGTCCTTTGGAGAGAACTCTCTTTTTAAGGATATGAACTTTAAAATCGCCAAAGGAGACAAGATTGCTCTTCTTGGGAGAAATGGGGTTGGTAAAAGTTCTCTGATTAAACTTATCACAGAAGAACTCGCTCCGAGTCTCGGAAGTGTGAAAACGGCTCAAGATCTAAACATCGGCTTTTTCTCACAAAAAAGAGAATCTCTTAAAGATGATCTAACTCCATGGGAACTGATTGGAGAAGGCACTGACTTTATTTTCTCAAATACTGGTGAGAAAAAGCATGTCGCTGGCTACCTTGAAGGTTTTCTTTTCCAATCAGCGGAACTGAAAAGACCCATTTCGACTTTTTCAGGAGGAGAGAAGAACCGTCTTCAGTTAGCAAAGTTCATGAAAGATGCTAAAGATATTTGGGTTTTCGATGAGCCAACCAACGACCTTGATCTTGAAACGATTGGAATTCTGGAAGAAGAACTTAAAAACTATGAAGGCGCTCTTGTTGTTATTGCCCACGACAGAGCTTTTATAGAGAATGTCGCTGATAAGTGTTGGGTGATCCATGACGAGAAACTTGAACAGTTTGATGGTGGTTTTTCTCAAGCCAGAGATTATATGGAGGCCTTAGAGCTTGAAGAAAAACTTAAAGAACTTGAACAGAAAAATACAGGCGCTCAAGAAAAGAAAACATCATCTGAGAAAATGACTTTTCAAGAGAAGAAACGCTATGAGGTGATTCAATCAGAAATTGAGGCTTGTGAACTTAAAATATCTGAGCTTGAGGCAGAGCTTGAAACTTTTGATTATTCCGATCAAGACTCTGGAGAAATGAAAAACCTTGAGAAATTGCAAAAGGACCTTTCAGATCAAAACCAAACTCTTGAGCAATTATTCGATGAATGGGAATACCTTGAAGGAAAGAAACCATGAGTAGAGAGGTGTCTCTTAAATCAATTAATCCGTATGATGGAAATCTTCTTAGAGAGTTCACTTGCCATTCAGACCAAGAGGTTAAAGAAATCCTCTCGCAGCACAAATTTGAATATCAAAACTGGAAAAATCAAAAATTAGACTTTCGCCTTCGTGCTTTAAAGAATCTCAAAGAAATTCTTTTAAAGAACCAAGAAGAACTTTCAAGACTTATGACTGAAGAGATGGGAAAGCCCATTTCTGAGGCAAAAGCAGAGATCAAGAAGTGTCATTTTCTCTGTGAGTACTATGAAGAAAAAGCAAAAAGTATCTTTTTAAAAAGAGATTATGAGTATCGTGATCAAAAAAGTGAACTTCATTTCTGTCCAATAGGAACAGTTTTTTGCATGATGCCTTGGAACTTTCCTTTTTGGCAGGTCTTTAGAGCAGCTGTTCCAACTCTTCTTTTAGGAAATACCGTTGTTTTAAAACATAGTGAGAACACCACGGGTTGCTCTTTAAAGTTAGAAGACATTTTTTCAAAAGCGGGATTTCCTTTTACATCGCTTGTTCTTAGTGTTGATCAGGTCGAAGCTGTGATCTCAAACCCTCAGGTTCAGGGAGTCGCTTTTACGGGTAGTACCGAAGTGGGAAGAATTATTTATGGGTATGCGGCAAAATATATCAAAAAAAGTGTTTTGGAATTAGGGGGAAGTGATCCCTACATTGTCTTTAAAGATGCTGATCTTGAGCTTGCTGCAAGAGAGTGTGTGAAAAGCCGTCTTATTAATACAGGACAATCATGTATCGCTGCAAAAAGAATTTTGATTCATAAAGACATCGAAGGAGGTTTTTTAAAAGCTTTGATTGAGGATATAAAATCCTATGAATTTGGAGACCCTCTTGACGAGAAGACAAGTTTAGGAGTTCTTGCAAAGAAAAAAATCTTTGACGAGCTTAAAGGTCTTCTTCCTGTGAAAGATGATGAATTCTCTAAGCTTGTATGGAAATGGGATAAAGAAGAAAAGAAAGATCTTTTTATGGCCCCTCGAGTTTATAAAGTGAAAGATCATCATCATCCACTTTTTCAAAATGAAACATTCGGTCCCATATTTTCTCTCTATGTTTTTGAAACAACTGAAGAGGCTATTTCTATTGCAAATGATTCCTCTTTTGGTCTTGGGGCAGCTTTGTTTTCAAAAGATTTTAAGAAGATAAAGATGATTGCAACTCATGAAATAGACTCAGGAAATGTCGCCATAAATAAAATGGTTTCCTCCCACCCAGCTTTTGCTTTTGGTGGTGAGAAACAAAGTGGGCTAGGGCGAGAACTTGCCGATATTGGTGCGCTTGAGTTCTCAAACCTTAAAACAGTTCTATAAATTCAACAGCTTAAAGATGGTGTTAAAGTTTTTTACTCGGGTACTCGAAAAGGCTAGTGATAAAGCTTATTTCCTTGGAGAGAAAATGAAGTATGTATCAAATAGTAGAAGTCTCATTTTATTGATGTTGCTTTCGAGTTTACTTATTGGATGCCCAAATGGTGGTAATCCATTTAAGAAGTCTAGTCTTCCGGGAGGAACAATATCTCCGGCGGTTCAGGCCCAGTTCAATAAAAATATTGAAAAGGCCAATGAAGAACTCGGACGTTATAGTGAGCATAACGATCGCTCCGCTTTTAACGATAAACTTTATACTCCAGAACTTCTGAGTAATCTGGATAATAAAAAGAAATCCGATGAGATTCTTGCTGATACAGAAAAAGGTTTTGGTTTTAAATGTGAAGATGATTCAGAGTCTGATTCAAGTGATGTCATTCGATTTAAACAAGCTCTTAACGATTTACATAACCGTTCAAAGCTTGCGGGAGTTCTTCTTAACTTAAATGCTTATCGAGAAATTCAACAGCACGAAGAGGCCCTTAAAGAAATTCCTGTAGATCTTGCAAGGAATGCTTTTCTTAAAGCTTATAAAGATAAGACAAAAAAGGTTGTTCTTCCTAAGGGCTCAAAGAAGCATCTTGAAAAAATTAAATCAAAGTATGAAAAGCTACAGGCCCTCAAAAAAGCTGTCGATGCTCTAAAGTCGAAAGATTCTCGAAAGGTGAAGGTCAGAAAAAAGCTAGCATTAGATGCTCTTAAAAATTATGAAAAAGAAGATATCAATAAGAATATCGAGAAACTTGTTGAGATGAACCTTCCAAAGAAGCACCAAGAGTCCATTGCAAAACAAAGCATGTCTGAAGTTAAAGCTTATATTGAGAGTATTGAGTCGTTGGAAAATAATGAAAATAGTACTCTTGCTAGAGGAGCCCAAGAACAGAGAGACCTGGACATAGAAGAGAGGCTATTAGAAGAAGTAAGAAAACAAGAGGCCAATTTTAACTCTCTTGTAGGTGATCTTATGAAATATTCAGGAAATGGTGAGGTTGCACAAAGTGCAGATGAATTCTTTAATCCTGAAAATGGGGACCTTCTTGAGCAATCAATTGAAGTCACAGGTTGGGAGTTTTCTCCTGAAATGAAGTACAACCTTATTAAGCATTCTATCGATGCCGAACCTAAGGTTGATGAACAAGCGGTCTTTGCTCATCTTCAAGAGTTTTCTAAAGATCATGAAAACAAATACAGAGATGCTTTAAATCTGTTTAAAGACTACAAGGCTTTAGAAGAGTTTAAAAAAGACAACTTTTATAAGAAGACTTTTGGTGATCGAATCTCTGATCTCGATAAAGAGTTTCAGGTTGGGGAGGAATCAAGTTCAGAGATTTCAGCTTTTAGAAATTACCTTAAGATTATGTGTAAAGGTGATTCAAAACTTGTTGGAAAAAATTGTACCCTGGGTGAGATCATCAATCGAACTCATAAAGATCCAGAGACACAAGAAAAAATTCTCGAACAAACAGCATTTCTTCTCGATATTGATCGAAATGTCGATGAAGAAGGAAACCTTATTCCTGTTACGATGGAGGAAGTTCAAGCTCAACTTCTAAGCTTTGATAGAGCAAGGGCAAGACTTATGAACAAGTTTCCAAAGTGCTTAGCAAAAGTCGATGATGAGGCCCTTAAATCTGTCATTAGCTCTAATGCGAAAGACTATGTTAATTGTGAAGTCTTAAAAGAGGCGATTTCGCCTGCTGGTTATGGGTCTTTATGTGGATTTGATACAGGTCGCTCAATTGCTTCTGATCGAAATACTGATGAAAAGGGTGAACTTCCTGAAGGTTATAAGTGGGGACGAAATGGAGAGCTAATCCCAGCGACAGAAACTAAAAATTAACTTCTTTAAAGAGGTTTCGGAAGAGTAAAGACTCCATCGGGGCCAGAAGTCCAATCAATCATCTCGATAATGGCGTCTCGGTTAAGAGGGCCATAGAGGTGAGGAAAAAGCATACCACTATGCGGAGCCTCTAATGGAGGCTCAATCTTAAGCTCAGCTTTCAGCTTTGTTGAATCAACTTTTAAAATATAGAGATGATCTTTTCCTTTATAAAAGGAGTTGGCCACTTGGAGAAGTTGATCAGCTTTTGAGAAGTGAATAAATCCTTCAGAGCTTAAAGATGCAGGGATGTATTCAGGATCATTTTCAAGTTTATGCCAAATGTCTTTTTCAACAATATGATAAATTGGTCCCATTGAAGGCTCCTTAAAGTTTTACCTTTTTATATTTTAATTTTTCCCACATACTAAATTGATCAGAGTAATGAGGGCCAAACTTCTCAGAGTTCCCACCAGGAAGTGCTGTATAAGCAAAAGGTTTTGACTGATCTCTCACAAAACGAAAACTTGCTCCCGAGTTAATTTTAAAGCTCTCACGATAGAACGTAGTACTTTGGTTGACTGAGTCAGCAGTTCCGGCAAAAAAGATTGGCCCAACATCAAGTTTAAGAAGCTTTCTTAAAAAATAGGGAAGCTGAGTATTGAGAACAAGGTGATTTCTTTTACTTTTCCAGGACTTCACCTTAAAAGCTGTTTCTTGGAGTTCTTTGACAATATTTTTAAGTTCATCTTTGAGCCATTTCTCTCGACCTGCTTGTCCAAACCAAAGCTTTTCTTCTTCTTGATTTGGTTCTAAAAAGACACGATCAAGTTTGTCATGAAGGTTTGAAAAAAGTGGCGCCTCTTCGAGGAAGTGTTGGAAGTTTCGATTCCCTATAAACTGATCACCAAAGAGTTTGTAATAGAGCCTATTATTAACTTCTTCAAAGAGAGTGGCTGCTTTTGAATGCTTTGAAAATCGACAGTCCCAACCACGTAAAAGAACTTGATATTTTGAATTGGGAATAAAGGGAAGAATGAGATCAAGAATTTTCTTTGAACGTAGAGAGTAAAGATCACATTGAAGGTTTTTCATATCGTTAAGGCTAAGGGTCTCCTGACTTTCAAGGAGATCTGAAATTCGATCCATTCGATAGGCGCCCTTGCAAACATTAACGACAGTATGCTTTTCAGGGTTGCAATATTGGTTTGCAGAACCGAGAGACCCTTCAGGGTCAGCTGCTGTAATCTTCTTATAATAAAGTTCTTCAGGTGGGACTGATCCTTTCCACATATTTTCCTTAAGCCAGCCTTCAACAGGAAGTAGGCCATCAGAGTTTCTAAGAGGGGCCCTTCCTGTTTGTTGATAAATAATCTGGTCTTTATGATCAGAAATAATCCAATTACAAGAAAGTGCGGTGGCGAGAATGGCCTCTCTTTGTTCATCGGCACTGGTGTTGGTATAGAATTCTCTAAGTCCTCTGACGACTTGATAGACACCGCTATCAAGAGTCCATTTCCAAGAGAAATAATGCCCATCTTCTAAGTTCTTATCTGATGAGATTGTCGTCGCAAGACTGCCATTAGATGTTTGAAAAAGTTTAAGCTCAACATCTTCAAATTTCTTTCTCTTAATGGTTTCTCTCTTTGTTTCAAGAGCAAAGTATTGATTCTCAGAAAAGACTTTTTGGTTTTCTATTTTTTCAATGAAAAAATCAACTTGGTCCATACAGCCATAAGTAAAGCTCATGGTGAAGTATTCGTTTGTTCCCATAACGATTCCTGGAACTCCAGGAACGGTGATGCCATAGAAAGTCCTTTCTTTAATTTGAATTTTAGATTCATACCACATTGTGGGAAGTCTAAGGCAGTCAAGATGGGGATCGAAACAATGAAGCGGCTTCAGTTCATCTTTTGAATTACCTTTTGATTTTTTTGAAAGACAGGCCCAGTTATTACTAGCACTAAAACTTGGGATTTGAAGGTCGGCAATAAGAAAGTTTGAAAAATAGTCTTGGTCCCAATGGGCAGACTTAATGAGCTCTAAGCGTTCTTTTGAATGTTTATCAATATAGGGAGAAAATAACGATTCAACCTTTTTATAATCTCCATCTTTTTGAATAAGCCCAATCATCCAGGCTTCAACTTCAAGTTGAAGTTGGGCCAGTCCCATAAAACCAGAAAGTCTCATAATGGAAAGAGTGTCTTCGATTTTCCATTTTTCAAATGGGATCTTCAGGAGTCTGTGGGTGAGAGGTCTTTTGTGGTTTTCAAAATAATAATTGATCCCACTATTATAGGACTCTAAGAATTCGATATCTTCTTTTGGAATAAAAGGAATTTCTTTTTCAGCATGGTTATAAAGATCAAGCGTGCGCATAAGCTTGTCGATCTTAAAGGCTTCATCTCGATCAACGAGAAGTTCACAAACTTGGCCTTTCGCTACAATTCGGTTATTCAAAAGTTGTGCGCCACGGTCTTTGGCGTGAAGATATCCAAGGGCGAACATAGCTGAATTGATGTCGTCGGACTGGACAAGACTAATGCCGTAAGCCTCCTTCTGAAGGGAGAACACGAAGTTTTCAAACTGAAGTTTTGATTTGTAGGGATTCACAATTTTCCTTAATTTTCGATTGGTTATATAAATTTATACTCCCGTTCTAAACCTTTTCCAACTGGAAAAACTAAAGAAGGGGTGTTACCAATAAGATATGCCAAAGAAACCAATAGACCTCAGTAAAGACGACAAACTCAGACCCATCGATGTCGATCCTATTGATCTTGATCAGATGAAGCTGAGAACCGTGGAAAGTCCCGGCACGGTTTCATTTGCAAGTTCCGCTGGAAGTGCCCCTGTTGCCAAAACTGAGCAACAAGTCATAAAGAATCGGGCTCGATCGTCAATGCTTGAGCAACTTGATATCCAAATGGCACAAATCATGGAGCAGATTGGTCTTTTAGCTAAGCAAGTTGAAAAACTTAAAGAGCGAAAAGCTGTCAGCGAGCTCATCTATTATTCCAGTATTAACTTTGAGCCCATCGTCGGAAAAACCTATTTTCTTTATAAAAAGGAAGATGGAGAGGCTTGGCTTTCCCTTATT
>JBMYPC010000102.1:0-11200 GCA_049599895.1 Bacteriovoracaceae bacterium
TAGAGAATTGATCAAAGCTCATATAGGGGAAAGTTTCAAGAATATCTCCATCAGGTTCATCACTTCCGTTAATTGAACTATTATTATAGAATTCCGAAAACCCTGAGTTTTTGCTTCCATCGGGGCCTTCGACAGCATCGCCAGAGCAGGAAGAATCGTTGCACGAACGAGTCATGATATCGATACGGTTGGCCCCTCTTCGGTAAAGATCGAGAATTTCAAGGTCTGTTAGGTTTCGCTCCCAGAGAGCTATTTCATCTAGATGATGTTTACCTCCTGCAAACTTTAGAGGTACTCCATTAACAGCAAGAGCCCCTGGGCCAACTCTTCCACCTTTTTTCTTCCCATTTACATAGAGCTGTCCCCCAATCCCAGAGTCGAAACTTAGAACAACATGATGCCAATGATTATATTCATCTTCAGAGAAATAATAATTGGATGACATATGTCCCCAAGCTCCGCCTCTGTTTCCATAAAATGTTAGTCGGCCTTTATTAGCAGAACTTGCTCCATTATTATCCCCAAAGATGTACATCACAAAATTGGCATCTGCTGTATTTCCCCATTTGGAAACAGGCTTATCGGCATGTACAGTCCCAGGATCAGTAATATATATCCATGATGATAAAGTAAAATTACTCGGGAGATCGAGACTATCATCATCAGAGACATTAGCGGAGCTCTTTAAAGAAGCACTTCCAAACTTCTTATTATCAGTATCAAATGTCCCGCCTGTAAAGTCATTGCCATAACCAGACTTATCTGTCCCATCACCATTCATATGCCACAGACCTACAAGTCCATCTTTTAAATCACTTGGTCCACTCGCATTAACCGAATCAATGGTTTCCGAATAACTTGAAGGATCTTCAATGTGAATATTATCAGGAATTTCTTTTCCAAAAGCTAATGGTGTTTTCCAACCAATGGCATCCCAAGGAACAATATCTCCCATATCAAAAATCTCAGACGCGACAATTCCACCAAATTTTTGCTTTTGTTTTTCGTAAATGAGTTTTGCATTGTCTGCACTTAAGACAGTACCTCTCCAGACAGCAAGATCATCAATTTCTCCTTTCCAAAAGCGATCTGTTCCACCAACATTGCTGATGCCGATTTGGAACTTTCCACTAGCATGTCCGAGTCCATCAGTACTACTAGTCGTCGTAACTTCTACCCCGTCAATGTAGGCTTTAATCGCTCCCTTATCATAAGTGACAACAACATGCTGCCAGCGATCTATTGTGAAACTAAAATCAAAAGTTGATCGACGGTCAACGCCATCTCGTTTAGCCCCAAAGTAAAGTTTTGACTGACCAGAATGTTTTCTTAAGGTAAATTGATTATCGTTAGGCCAGCTGTTTGCAAAGACTGTCCCGTAATTCGCTATTGTAGGATCGCCTTTTAACCACATTGAAAATGACAGTCTATCATTACTTCCTAGTTGTGCAGTATCAACGTAATCACCAGCTCCATCAAATGTCGCCGACCCTGCTCCCAACTTTCCAGGGCTCGTAAAACCAACATCACCTACTAATGTCCCATCACTTCCAACACCAGCATCACCATTTCCATCAAACTTCCAATAACCCACAATATTCTTCCACTCTGGAGTCCAACTCGAATGAAGCTCAATACAATTCATCTGCGTCCCATCACATGTGCCGTCATCACCAAGTGTTACTGTCTCTTTATAAGCATCCCAAACCGTTCCAATCAGCTCTCCCGCTTCAAACTTCGTCTGATCATCTGTTAAAAGATCCACTGTCTTAAGTGCAGCATCTCCACCCACAATCTCTAAACCACTACTCACCGTATAGTTCCCAGGAACTGCAAAGCTCCACTGCTTCTCAAACTTAATCGAGAACGTCTCATCCCCGTTTTGAACATTACTTGAAAGCTCCTGCCCATACACATCTTCAATAGATTTATCTGCATCATTGAGATCAAGTCTCACCTTCCCTGATCCCACAAGACCTTGAACTCTCACTGTATAAGTCTTTCCATCGTCGAGTCGAATAGGATTGAGAATCGTCCCTATCACCCCTCCAGACACTGCCGTAAACGTAAAGTCATCAATAGCTGGAGTGCTTACTTCTTTATCAAACTTCACCGTATAAAAGAGTGTCGCTGAAGTATCTGTCACTTCATTTTCACCATCTCGCCTTGTAATGGAAACGAGATTCGGCTCAGCCTGATCAAAGGTCTCAATGCTTAAGTCTGTCACTGAACAGCTAAGACTGCTGTCTTCTTCATCAAAAATGACTTTATAACTAAATGATCCAATCCCCACATCTCCTACAAAGCTTGTGAGGTTGTTTTGAAGATCAGCTAAGTTGTTTCTGTGAATTTCTGAGTCAGTAGCATCAGTCCAAAAAGACCCGTTGTGGTAATAATAATTATCTCCACCATCATTAGATAATTGAAAATAAGGAGTACAACTTCCGCCGGTTGTAATGTCAAAGCTCACTAGATCAGAGAAACTGATCTGCTCATCCACTTCAAACTCAACTGGACCCATCATATATTCATCGACATCTGCTAAAGTCACATCATGATTGGTCTTACTATGAAGATTCACTTCACTAATCTCCGGCGAGCAGATTCCATCACACAATGAATTCTCATCGTCACTTTCAAGAATCGCTCGCCATTGAAAATATTCGCCTACCATTGCCCCAGTATTAAGATCATCGAATTTGATATAGGGATATTCGGACTTAACGTTTCCGGAAGAGTCGACATTATTAAGCTCTGAGATATAACTATTATCTCCATCAGCTCCTTTCCAGTTCTCTCCGACACAGTTAGGGTCATCACAAGAACGGACTTGGAACTGTAATCGGTTGGCCTTTCTTAAATAAAGATTTCGGATTTCATCTTTATGAAGTTTTCGGCTCCAATAGCCTGTTTCATCAAAGTTTGCTTGAATTGCATAAGTACTGTCTCGCTCAGGCCCAATAAAGATAAAATGGTTTCCAGTTAGCTGATTGACTCGATCTCCGGCAGTTAATGACTGAGAATGTTTTCCATTGAGGTAGAGATCATAAGTCTGTCCATCAAGGTTTCGAGTGACACAAAGATGCTGCCATTGGTCTCCGAGGTTGACACTGTCACTAAAACTATAATTCTGCCAACCGGAAGAATCAGTAAGTATGTTAACTCTCATGTGATTGGTCGTTGATCGGTAATTAAGAGAGAACTTACAGTTACTATTATTGATTCTCGTAATCACATGATAGTTACTCGTCATATTGTCTTTGTCGACCTTGATCCAAGAGCAGAAAGTGATCTCTCCGTTAATAAGAGTTCCATCAAAAGTTGTAGCTGCTTTTAATTGCCCTGTCCCGGCTCCACTATTGTGTAATAATTTGTGACTATTTCCTAAAACCCCAGGCTCTGCATAAGTAGTCGCTCCAATTTTAAAAAGATGCCTCCCATTACCAGAGATATCCTCAATATCATTCCCACCTGTAGCGGTATCATCGGTTGTCTCTTCAAACCTCCAGAAACCTAGTAAACCATCATTAAGATCACTGTCAGCAAATGCTCCTGTGGAATCAATAGTCTTTGGATATATTGTCACAAGATCTGCTTGCCCATTTCCAAGAAGCTCTTTATTGGTTGGTCTTGATGACTTCCACGAAATGATAGGCCAATTTGCGTCTTCGTGGCCTCTGCTATAAATCTTTGAGGTATAAATTCCTCCAAGTGCCGTTTTTTGTCTTACATAAATTGTTTTAAATTCTTCAGGAGTTAATTTCTCATCAAAAATAGCAACTTCATCTATTCCTCCACGCCAAGGTCGGGAACTAGATCCTCGATCTGCGAAATACAGTCCTGCTCCAGCTGCTCCGTAAGAACTTGTTGTCGCATAAGCTGCCAAGGGTCTTCCATTTATAAAAACGGATTCGATGCCTTTATGCTCATCTAAGTTAACCGCAAGGTGAAAGTACTCGTTTGGATAGGCATATGTATTTTTTATGCCTACCGATTGAAAGTGAGAAATCTCTACATTTGAATTGTCTGTACCATATCTCATTGTAATTCTATTTGAAGTAGTGATTCCGACAGCGAAATCATCTCCATTAATTAGATAACTCATAGCCATGTCAACTGAAACTCCATCTAATGGGTGCTTAAGCCACATTGAAAATGCTCGAGGCCCATTTGTAGGAAAACTCGAACCACAACTAATTCGCTCAGCTCCATCAACTTTCTGACTTTGACCGATCTGCCCTTTTTCATAATCCTCTGTACCATTCACTTGCGTACAGTTGTTGGTTCCCATAACATCATTCAAATCACCATCAAAAGGATAATAAGAAAGGATGCTTCCATATTTTGGCGTCCAATCTGCGCTTAGACGCGTTTGATCAGCAGTTTTCGTTTCTTTTTGTGTGTCAAAGATAAGTTTGATTTCTTCCTGGGTAAGAGCAGTGTCCCACATTGAGACTTCATCAATTTCACCATTAAAGCCACCTGAAGACCCTGAGTTTTTACCAATTCGAAATAATGTGGCCGAATTCACAACAGGCAAAGCAAAAGAACTTGTTCCACCAGGATTTTCTCCATCGAGATAAACCCTCACCTTTGAACCATCGAAAACATAGGCCACAAGTTTCCACTCACCACTATGAAGTGAATTATCTTGTGTAGGATAAAGAAAACCGCCTCCTGCATTTTTAAAGTAGACTCTCAACCTTCCACTACTTGTTTCAAGACGAGGGTTAAAATAATCATAATCAAAAACGTTTTGTTGAGCTGAGTTTGTCGTTTTAATCCAAGCAAGATAGGTGGCCTTAAGTCTCTTAAGCCTAATACTATCTTGCGTTCCAATTTGAATATAATCTCCAGATCCATCAAGGCTTATTGATGTCCCAAGCTTTCCATCTGTAAAATGGGCATCTCCAAAGAGTGTCCCATGATTCCCATTCCCACTAGAATCAAGAACATTCCCATCAAATTTCCAATAACCTTTAAGATTCCCTGCTCGAAGCGGAAGAATCTTATCCACATCAAATTTCTCACTCGTTGAAGTGAGAAGCTTAATCCTGCCGTCACTTTCATCATAATAAGTTCCAAAGTGAGTCCCTTCATCGAACTCAGCTTTACTATCAATCTTTAAATCAATCTTCTTTTTCTTTACTTCTCCACTATCAATCTCGACAAGATTCGATGGGCTTCGAAGCTCGCTAATATCATCAAAGTTCCAGACTTTATTTCCGAGGGCATAAGCATATTCACCTTGAATTGATGTCCCTCCAGCTCCAAGAACATTTCCATAAAGGTCTTGGATCGTGCCGTTATCATCATCAAAGTCGACTCGAAGTGAGCCACTTCCCGAAATTCCCCCAAGAGTTACATCGTAAATCGCATCATTAATCTGAGTAACAGTGAATCCTCCAGATGTAAGAGAACCACTTAAGTTCACCTTTTCAAAGTCTTCTGTGGCAACTCCCGTCACACCTTTACTAAAGACAACTCTATAAGTAACTTCACTATCTGATTGAACATAATCCGGACTTAGATAAAGTCTCGTGACCATAGGACTTTCACTATCAAGGGCCTCAATCTCAATATCGTCAACTAAACATTCATCAATAGTATTTGATTCAATCACGACCTTATACTTTAAGACTCCGTTTCCAAGATCAGTGTGGAAAGTCCCCACATTAGTGTTCACATCAGCTAACGTATTTCGATGAATCGAATCATCCGTCACACTGGTCCAGCTTCCACCATCGTGGTAATAAAAGTTTGCTCCATTATCGGGAGAAAGCTGAAAGAAAGCTCCACATCCAGCGGAAAGACTGGCATTAAAACCAAGAAGCTCTTCATAAGATCTTGATCTTTCAGAAACAAAGCTAATGCTTCCACCTTTATAACGGTTTTCTTCTGGACCAGCTGCCACATTGCCAGTTCTCTTCTTTAAAGATACCCAATTCAGTCGTGGCAAGCAGAGATTATTATAAAGACCATCACTATCAGTATCACAAAGTTCATACCGTGCATTGGCACTTAAAATCGTTCGCCACTGAAAGTATTGGTTATCTGAAACGGAGTTTGGGAAACTTCCAAGACTTAAGTAAGGACCTTCAGGCTTCACATTGCCATTCGGAAAACCAAAGTTGAGGCTTGTATTGTTTTGCAGTTCACTAAAGAAAGTTGAAGAGTCCCCAGAATAGCCTTGCCAGGATTCTCCATCACAAAGCTTGTCATCACAACTTCTTACCTGGAATTCAACATTATAAAGACCTCTTTCAAAGAGTTCTCTGATTTCATTGTCACTTAAGTAACGGTCCCAAACTGCCACCTCATCAACTAAGCCATTAATCGCCCGAGAAAGATTTGATTGAGAGATTCGAAAGACATTCACCCCAGCATCAATTCCAGTAAGAGCAGTGCTCTTTACCGACTTCTTACCATTTACCCAAATCGCCATCTGGTCAGAAGCATTATGAAATCCAACACAGAGATGAGTCCATTGGTCAGCATGAACTCGCTCCGAACTCTTTAAAGTCGTAAACGTTGAACCATCTCCAATTAAAAAAGTCGCTTTCTTTGGAAGCCCCGCTGAATCAAACTTTGTGGCCCAACCAGGAGTTGTTCCTGCAGGACTACAATTAGTCGACATTGTACATTCTTGATTATCGGCCATGTCCCGATATTTGGCCCATACACAACTTGTAAAAGCCGTATTCCAAAATGATTCTCCACCAAGAGCGGCTTGTTCAATTCGTCCATTTCTTCTTTTTAAATCAAGGGCCCCGCCAGACATTCCATGAGTCTTTTTGTAAAGACTTCCTGCTGGACTACCATGCTTTCCACTACCAGACCGATCGATGACAGAATTCGCTCCACTCCAAGTTCCCCCTTGCTCATCAAAATTCCAATAAAGTTTAAGTCCATTTGAAAGTGAAGTCTGAGTCAGGTTTGGATAATAAAGAGTGGCTTCACTGCTTCCACTTGGAACCAGCCCTTTCCCGGAAGGTCGTGGAGTCTCCCAACTTAAATTTGGCCAAGTCCCCACCATACCAAGATCAAAAACTTGTGATTCATAACTTCCTGCAAGTACACCTTTTTGTTTTTGATAAATGAACTGAACATCAGCCGCATCAAGAACAGCGTCCCAAAGAGCAAGCTCATCAATATAATAAGTTCCACCATGTCGAGAAAGGTCGACTCCTAAAGAAGAGAAATCAACGGCTGTCGCCATCCCTGATCTTTGTGCAACTTGAACTCCATCTTTATAAAGAGTCCCTGTACCGTTATTAAAAGTAAAAACAAAATGATTCCAATTATCGTGCTCAACCATATCATCAACATCAATACGGTTCCCGCTATCAGTTCCAACAAAGATTTTACAATGAGAAGTATTACCCGAGCTATTAGGCGAAATACCAAAAACGAAATCTCCCCATGTCCCAGTGTTAATGGACTGTTCGTGAGCAGATGGACATTGAGAGAGTGATAACCAAAAACTTATACTAAAGGTTGTTTGATCGATACTAAGGTTATTGAAAACAACACGATTATCGTTATCGATTAATTTAAGACTCTCTCCAATTCGATTCGGATATGCAGAAAGGCCATTAGCATCAAGATTTGTAATTTCTCCATCTGGGCCAATGAGACTCTCGGCCTTTCCACCACTTTGAAAAGACTTAATATTTTCAAAACTATTATGAAGTTTTATTTGATCATACTTTGGAGTCCAGTCAGAACTAAGAGACATACAATTTGTCATCTCAGCATCACACGGAACAAAATCATCTTTTTGAGTATAATAGATCTTTTGAATCTCTGTTGCAGTTAATGGCTCGTCCCATATAGCAAATTCATCGAGAAGACCATCAAACCACTGTCTCCAATTATTGTAATTTCTTGTTCCTGTAACAAGGTTTTGCGGACTATTAGCAACACCAAGGTTACCAATTCCGAAAAACACATCTCCATTATTTGTGGCGTAAACAGTAAAATCATCATAAGTCATAACACCCTGAACTTCACCATTGAGGTAGAACTTAACTGTTTTCTTGTCCTTGTCTCCGACAACTACAGCATGATGCCATTGATTTAAAGTGATCATCTCTTTTGATAATATTGATCGATTGATAGAACCATCATTGTTACGAACATAATATCTTGCATGGCCATTGGATAATAATCCCAAGTTAAACTGAGGATGAGCACCACTTCTTCTTCCAAAGATGATTGAGTTATTCGCCATTCCCCAATAATCAGAAGGATCCGGATCGGTTGCTCCATAATTTCGAGGATAGAACCAAAGAGAATAAGTAAAATGATTCGTATCTGAGTCAAGTGTCACAGGATGCTTGAAGGTGACGGAGTCTCCAGAACCATCAAAGTTTAAAGATTTTCCAATCTTTCCATCAACATATTCAGCTTCATAACCACCACCATAAGGACTTCCCTTATAGGTTCCGTCATTTCCAATCGGAGAAACTAAAAAGTTCCCTTCATTAATTGTCCCAGTCCCTTCAAAGTCAAAGTATAATTTGATGTCTGAGTATCTTGGAGTCCAACTCGCATCAAGCGCTTGCCCTGCTTTTTTCTTTCCAACAAGCGTAAGCGCTCCATCTCGGTACTCCGTCCCGTTAAACTTTCCTCGCTTAAACTCTGCCTCAGTATCAACCTTAATATCCACAACCTCAGCTCTCGCCACACCCCCACTATAATCCACATTCTCCTGGTTGCTATACTCAGAGGCCAAGCTAAAGTCATAGGTCTCTTTAAACGTAAGCTCAAACGTCTCATCTCCATCTTGAGAATCGACAACTATGGCATTCCCTGCAATATCTGTTATGGAGTTATCACTATCATCAAGATCAAGCCTCACTCGCCCCGATCCTACAATCGATCCAAGCACCACATCATACTCATCTGCTGATGCCGTAAGCTCAATATCGTTCACTGCTCCCGTCACTGTTCCAAGAAGCTTAGTAATCTCAAAATCTGTGGTCGCAACATTAGTCACATCTTCATCAAACGTTACAGTGTATCGAACTTCATTGGCCGTGGTAGGATTAAGCTCTCCGGTCTTTCTCACGATACTTGCTACCGTCGGAGGCGTATTATCAATCTCAATACTTCCACCCGATGTATAAGAAGTGCTGTTCATTAAATTCCCAGCAAGATCCGCCACATCGTTATCACCATCACTAAAATCTAATCGTAAAAGCCCGTCTCCAATCACAGAGTTCACCGTCACTCGATACACACTCGCGCTTGTTGCCGTCACCGTCGAGATCAACCCTCCAGCTGTTCCCGTCGCTGTAAGAGTAAAGTCATTCACCGCCACGTTTTGAACATCCTCACTAAATGTCACGATATAACTCACACTCACCTGGTTCGTTGGACTTGGGACAACTCCCTCTTTCACAATGGAAGTAATTGAAGGCCCAACTCTATCGATCGTAAACGTCTCATCCCCTGTCTTGGTTCCAAAACTTAAAGGCACGTTGACAAGATCTAAAACCGGAGCATTGATATCGTAAAAGTCAACTCTAAGGGTCCCATCTCCAGAGATCCCATTCACCACTACTTCGTATCGTGTATTAGAAATTGTATTAAGCGTTGCAAGACTTCCTGTTGCCGTCCCCGTACTTGTCAGCACAAAGTCTTCAAGCATCACGTTTTGCATCCCTTCTGAATAGAGCATCTCAAACGTAACCGTCGAAGCCGTAGTTGGATTCGCCTCTCCTACTTTTCTTCTAATAATTAAATCATTCACTGAAAGCTCAAACTGAGTTGTCGTCACTCCCTCACCATCAGTTACACTTAACTCAATGGGAACGATCCCCGCAGCGTTAAGCACAGGAGTGAAAGTTAGTGTACAGTTCTCAGTCAAACCTCCACCAATAACAATCCCCGCATCTTGAAGAATCGTCTGATCAAGAGACTTTGCACTTACTGCATTTTGACACTGAAGGGTCGACTCCTCATCTGAAATAGAAAAGTGCATCTGAGACGAAGTGGAGTTCGAGCTCATGGTAAAGTCCGTCACACTTGAAAACTCTGGAAGGTCGTTAAAAAAGTTCACCACAATTTTCATATTGTGAGTTGTACTTCTCACTCCATCAGTTCCACTCATGGCAATTGTAGACTCACCAAGAACATTACTTTGAGTTGAGTAGTTTAAAAAACAATTGGGAACACTTCCTGAAACATACAGATCCTGACTTCGAATCACAGCTTCGTTACTTGAACTCACTGTGAGATCTGAACAGCTCACTGATGTTTCGGGATCGTAAAACTTAACGGCAATGGGAACCACTGGAGCGTCTTCGATAATATCAACCACAAGGGGTGCATCAATCACAGGAGCGTCTTCAGCTGCCGCGATAAAAACATTCACAACCGCTCTTGCTTTTTTACCCGCAACCTCAACGTTAAACTCAACATAAGTTAAACCACTTTGATCTTGAACAGGAGTAAGCTGAACAATACAGTTTGGAGTGCTTCCATAAAACTGAAATGAATCAGGAGTGACGATATTCGTTGCAAAAGTTTCAACTCTTGAAACCATCGCACAGCTCATCCCCGCTGGAATGTTTTCTGGAATAAAATTAATAAACGGAGAAACTTGATCTTCTGAAATTGAAATACTACTTACGATATTGATTCCAGAAATTTTCTTTTGAACTCCACCACTTTCATCTTCACCTTGTCCGTTAGTTGCAACATCACCGGCCGGAACACAAGACAGTCCCACTAAAAGCAGAAGATAAGAAAGCGATGAAAGTAAAGGCCTTAAAAAACTATTCACAATACTATACTAAAGAAGCTCTCGGTTTATAAAAAAAACAGCGACTTAGCTGTAGGGCAAAAATACTGAAAACAGGCTTTTTGCCACAAATTGTTGTGGGCACAATTTCAATAAGACTTATCGGGGGAACATCTTAAAATGTTTAAGGATCGTTAATGTAGTTTCAATAGCTTAGATCAGACGAAGAAGCTCCCTAAGTCTCTGTTTTTATGTGAAAACCCTAAATAGTTAGAAATTTCAAGTGTCTGCCGTGGAGATGTTAGACATTTCAATAGACAAAATCTATTCATTCATCAATGGAACCAACTATCTAAGCTATTTCGATATAGTATATATTTCGATATATAGTATATAGTCGTACTGGTTTAAATTTCCAGTACTCAACTTTGTGAAGACCGGGCGCTGACG
>JBMYPC010000103.1:0-11171 GCA_049599895.1 Bacteriovoracaceae bacterium
AAGAGAAGCCTCTCCGCGGTGAAAGCCCTGACGACGAAGAGGATGAAGAAAGTGAAGAAGCTGAATATGAAGATGATGAAGAAAATGACGAATGAGCTCTTCATTTCATAAGTCATGAAATATTTCATCCCTATTTTAGTTCTTATCATTTCCAGTTGCCAAAAACCTGTCTCTAAAAAGGACGACATAAATCACGACATGCTCGAAGTTGCAAGTATCAGTGAAGGTCGTAAGCAATTTGTTATCTGCCTTGCTTGTCATAATATAAATAAAGGTGAACCCAGTCGTGGAACTTCTAAGAAGCAAATTTTTGTTGGCCCAAACCTTCATGGAGTCTACAATCGCAAGGTTGCCTCTCTGTCAGACTTTAAGTTCTCCGAGGCTCTTAAGAAGCATTCATCAAAGTCATGGACCGTTGAGAACCTCGATCTCTATTTAAAAAGTCCTCATCGATTTGCCCCAAATACGAGTATGAAGTTTCCAGGCATAGGAGATCCTCAAGACAGGATGGATGTCATCGCCTACTTAATGAGTTTGCAATAAGTCTTTAATGAGACCTGAGAGCCTCAACTCTTTTAGTTAACTTTTCAATCTTTTGCTGCTGAGCTTTCATTGCCTCTACTAAAATGGGAACGATCTTCCCATAATCCACAGACAACCGTCCTCGGTTGTTTGGTCTAAAAACGGCTTCAGGAAGAATTTTCTCAATTTCCTGAGCAATGAATCCATAGTCGTAAGAATTATCTCTTTCCCATTGAAAATAATGTCCATTTAACTCATTAAATATCTCATAGGAGTTTTCAATTGAGGTTATCGACTCTTTAAGAATTTCATCTGAATCATATTCATAGGACTTTGCTACAGTCTGTCCGATGATTTGCATAACTCCATCTACAGTAAGTCCTTCAGCATCAGGGTCATCATTGTGAACAGATACTGAATCAACATTTACAGGAGACTCCGTTTCAATTCCCACTCTTCCATTATAATAAACAGATACACCTGAGCCCCTCGACCAAAGCTGATCATCAGTATCCGATAAAGATCGGCAAGTCTTAAGGTTCCCCCCTCCATCCATTTCAACATACATTTCAATTTTTTTAAAAAATGAATCAGGACCACCCTTTGCTTTTAACAATCCTTTTTGCTTTACCTTCACAAAAAGAAAGTCTTTAGGCCCATCCAGGAGTTCATACTCTAAAATATTAAAATTTGAGTGACCAAAATAATCTTTTTCACTACCAGCATTTCCAAGTGTGAAGTATTTTTTCTTTTCAATATTTCCAGATACTTCATCAATTTTTTCGACGATAAAATTCGGCGTAAATGTTGATTCAAATGTTTTAAGACATTTTGCGGGATCAGTAAGAATGCTTCTTATCTCATTAACAGAGAGATTAACATCAAGAGCGAACTGCCTTCTCACATTATTAACTTCGGCTTGTTTCATCATCCCAATGACATAATAAGCAAGGCCAGCGATCGCAACACCTAAAAGAAGCAAGACAGGAAGAATCCCTCCTTGTTCATTCTTTCTTAGAATCATTTACGACTCCCTTGGAGTCCTTTTGATTGTTCAAGAAATTCTATCGATTTTTGAAGTTTCGAGATCTGTTCATTTTGCTTTTTTAGAGCTTCAACTAGAACTGGTACAATCTTCACATAATCTACTGTGAGTGTCCCCTTTTCTGTTTTCGATCCGACAATTTCAGGCAAAACTCTCTGTACATTTTGCGCAATAAAACCGACATCTTCTTCCCCATTGTTTTTCCAATGAAACTTTACACCTTCAAGATTCTTTATTTTTTCTATAGGAGAAGAGATTTTCTTTATATTTTTCTTAAATCGAGAGTCTGATTCATACATAAATGATCCAGCCTTAATCGTGTCTGTCACATAAGTATCACCTAAAACAAAAAGATTTGGTAAGTCTTCTTCATTTAAGACGGGAGCACTTGGATCTCCAGATGGAGGATTTGGCATATCACTTCTTCCAATAATGACTTTTCCTCCAGCGTAATAAATATCATCTCCAAGCCCTCTAGACCAAATCAGTGTATTTGATGCTAGTAAGGATCGACATCGGGAAACTCCTAAAGATTTGTCTGAAGGATCCTTCCACTCGACATACATATTTAACTTTCTAATAAGCTCAGTTTGGGTGGGGCTGATTGTCGTTGATGATTTTTTATTTTGAATCTTTATCTCCAACACATCATCAGTTCCATCTTCTTTGAGTTCGTAGCTAAGAATTTTTAATTTTGAATTACCATACCCACTCTTCCCCTTTGCCGTAGACTTCAAAAAGTAAGACTCTTTTTCTTTTGAGTAAGTAATTGGATTTGTCGATGTATCTTTGTCGACTCCATTAACAATTGAATCAGGTTCAAGAGTTGATTCGAATGTTAGAGTACATTTCTGAGGATCTGTCAGGTGAGCATTAATTTCATTTATCGTTTGTGTGAGATCATTTCTAAATTCTTGTCTCGTTGTCGAGCTACTTGTTAGCTGACTAATCATCACCATGGAATAAGCAAGACCACCTAAAATAACAGCACTGATTAATAACTCAATGAGTGTCACACCACCTTGGTTTCTAATAAGGGACCTCATGTTACCTCCATCTACAAATGTATCTTCTTAACCGTTCTGAAAGCTCTTACAACAGCACCTGCTTTAAAACGATGGGCGATCTCCTCCGTCTCTATAAAACCAAGCTTCTTGTAAAAGCCTCTGGCCGTCAGGGATGAAGTTAAAGAAAGTTGAGAATACCCTCTCTTTTTAGCCTGTTTTTCAAGAGTATAATAAAGTTTAACACCAACACCTTTACCTATGCCAATTTTTGCGACATAGATTGCCATAATTTTGTCTTCTTTTATGGAACTAAAGCCTATAATTTTATGACCTTCAACAGCAACAAAGAAATCCTCGCCATTTCCCTTTGCATTAAGGAACCCATCAACTTTCAAGTGGTCAGACCAGGCTGAAACTTGAGCTTGATTATGATCTTTTGACGCAACTTCTCTGATTGAATTTTTATGAACCTCAAGAACCTCAGAAAAATCTTCTTCTGAGGCTTTTCGAATTATAATTAATGGTTTGGTCATTTGCTCTTTCGGAATTAGAACATTGAACTGGGATCCATCTCTCTTAAGTTTCTGTGAATCGCCTCTAAGAACTTCCCACCAAGCTCACCATCAACAAGTCTGTGATCATAAGTATGAGTTCCGTACATCATGCTTCGAACAGCAATGGCGTCGTCCTTCATTACCATGACACGCTTTTGGATTACGCCAGCGGCATAAATCCCAACCTGTGGTTGAAGAATAACGGGAGTCGCGAGAAGCGTTCCAAATGATCCCACGTTGGTGAATGTAAATGTTCCACCTGTAAGCTCATCCATCGTTAACTTTTTCGCTCTTGCTTTCTTTGCAAGTGAATCAATCGCTCGGCAAAGACCTGTCATGTTAAGATTATCAGCACCTTTAATAACAGGAACCACAAGACCATTTCCAGGAACTGCGACAGCACAACCAAGATTGATGTCTTTTTTCACAACAATGTTATCGCCTTCAATTGAGGCGTTCACAAGTGGGAACTCTTTAAGAGCACGGATAATCGCCATCATAATAAATGGAGTATAGGTCAGCTTAAAGCCTTCTTGCTTTTGGAACTCATTTTTGAACCCTTCTCTAAAAGTCACAAGATGAGTCAGATCAACTTCACTGATAGAGTTCACATGAGGAGAAGTCAGTTTTGATTGAACCATATTTCTTGCGATGGCCTTTCTCATATTATCCATTGGGATAACTTCAACTCGATCACCTTCAGTATATGTTGGTGCAGGAGCAGCAGCAGGAGTTGGAGCTGCGGCAGGCGCAGGTGCCGATGCAGGAGCTTGAGCTGCTTGAGTCGCTGCTCCACCAGATCTGTTACCAAGATAAGCTTCAAAGTCTTTTTTAGTCACTCTTCCACCAGCACCTGAGCCAGTTAAAGAATCAAGTTCAGAAAGAGCCACTCCATGAGTTTCCGCCATCTTTCTCACAAGTGGAGTATAAAATCGTCTCTCCCCACTTGAAGCTGCTGGTGCTTCTGGAGTTGCCGCAGCAGGAGCTGAAGTTTCAGCGGGAGCACTTGCAGCAGGAGCTTCAGTACTTCCAGAAGATGAGCCACCTCCAAAAGCAACTGAAAGATCTGTTTCAATTACCGCAATTTTTATTCCAACATCAATTGTATCCCCTTCCTCAAAAAGAACTTCTTCGACTCGTCCTTTAAAAGGTGAAGGTATTTCTGATTCAACTTTGTCTGTTGAGATCTCTAGAAGAATCTCATCGATTTGAATTTCATCACCTGGGGCCTTGTGCCACTTTGTGATAGTTCCGTTAGTAATCGACTCACCCATTTGGGGCATAACAATATCTTTCTTGGCCATAATATTTCTCCTCTAATTTTTTTAATAGTTTAAAGCTCTACCCTTAGCGGCCATCACACTTTCAGCAAGCCACTCTCCAAGAGTTGGATGGGGATGAACAGTTGCAAAAATCTCTTCATCAATTCCTTCCATTGTCCTAAACAGAGCATATTCATGAATCAGTTCTGTTGCATGAGTTCCCACAATATGGGCGCCAAGAAGTTCACCGTATTCACCTAATAACGTCTTAACAAAACCATCTGTTTCCTGACTGGCAACAGCTTTACCATTGGCCATAAAAGGAACTTTTCCGACAGAGTATTTAATTTTCTTTTCTTTAAGCTCTCTTTCTGTGTAACCCACAGATGCGACTTGAGGCTGGCAATAAGTACATCCAGCAATATTTTTATTATCAAGAGCGTGAGGTTTTTCACCAGAGAGGTGTTCTGCCGCAATCACTCCTTCATGAGAAGCAGCATGAGCAAGAAGTGGAGGTCCTGCAACATCACCAATTGCATAGATATTGGGAACATTTGTCTGATACATATCATTCACTTTGATAAAGCCTCGGTCCGTTTGAACACCAGCTTTTTCAAGTCCTATTCCGTCGATATTTCCAGTCATTCCAACAGCAATGAGACCCATTTCAAAATTATGCTTCTCTTCTTTACCATTATTAGTCACAGTAAAAGTCACATCATTTCCATTGTTCTTAGCAGTGATTTTTTCAATACCAAGACTCATTTTAATTCCATATTTTTTATAAGCTTTTTCTATTTCTTTTGAACTATCTTCATCTTCGATTGGAAGAAGGTGTTTTTGGAGTTCAAAGATATGAACGTCCACACCAAACGCATTCCAAAAATAAGCAAACTCAACCCCAATAGCCCCAGCACCTACAATTCCGATAGACTTAGGAAGAGCTTCCATTTTGATTGCTTCCCAAGCACCGATCAGTCTCTTTCCATCATGCTCAAGTCCTGGAAAGCTTCTATAATGAGCACCTGAAGCCACAATAAAATTCTTGGCACTCACTTTAGTGGTAACACTTTTATCTTTCACTTCAAGAGTGTTCTTATCTAAAAATTGACCGAAACCAGTAATGACATCGATCTTATTTTTCTTCATAAGATAGGCAACACCTTTAGAGATTTTATCTGAAATTCCTTTGGCCCTTTTAACAGCTTGGGCACCATCAACGCTTTTTAAATCAACGTTCACACCAAGGTCTTTAAAATGAGCAAGTTCGTGAACAGCATGAGCAGATTTTAAGACAGCTTTTGTTGGGATACAGCCGCGGTTAAGACAAACACCACCGAGTTTATCGAATTCAACAATGGCAGTTTTCTTTCCTAACTGGCTTGCTCGAATAGCTGCGATATACCCGCCAGGGCCAGAACCAAGAACAACCACATCGTATGTTTTCATACTTCTCCTTCAAGACTTTGTGACACATTGAGAAAATGCATTTTACATCTAAGACTAACTCATGGAAATGTTTAAATTCTGCATTATTTTCTGTCAACTTTAACAAAACTGTGAGAGACACATTTCTCGATGTTAATTAATACAAAAAAACAGGACTCTAAGGATCTAGAAGTTAGCGGAGATGCCTCTGTTGACACGGAGCTCTTGCTTAAGGCCTTCCCAAAAGGTGTGGTTGTTTTTGATCTTGAGACCACGGGTCTTTCGTCTCTTTGTGACTCTATCATTGAGATTGGAGCGATTAAGGTCTCTCCCGATGGCAGCCTTGATCACTTTCAAACTCTTATAAATCCTGGAAAACCTATCTCAGAGCGCTCCATTAAAATTCACCACATCACCGATGACATGGTGAAAGAGGCACCTAAAACTGAAGAAAGTATTAAAAAGTTTTATGAATTTATCGAAGACTTTGACCTTGTTGCACACAACGCACAATTTGATGCAGGGTTTATTATTTTCGATCTTCACATGCATTCATTAGAGCCTAAGGCCAATTCAATTTATTGTTCATGTCTCTACGCAAGAAGAACTATCAGAGACGCTGCGAACCATAAGCTTTCAACTTTGGCGCATAAATTCGGGATTGATATGAACAGACATCACAGGGCCTACGATGACGCCCTTACTTGTTTATCGATTCTTCAAAACTCCTTAAAGAACGATCCTAAACTTAAGCTTCTGAATAAAGCAAAACTCTATGAGCTTAAGCAATTTAAAAAAAATGTTGTTGCGACAGAAGACAAAAAAATGAAGTTTCTTTTTGAATCTTCAAAAGAGAATACTCCCATTCTGATTGAATATAATGGTGGTACTTATAAAAACATTAAACGCCCCATTACACCAGTTGCTCTTATGCCCACACCTCGTGGTAATGTGTTGTATGCTCTTTGCCTCATAACAGATAACTATAAAAGCTTTATGCTGAAAAAAATTGATCGTTATGAAACAGCAACTCAAGAAGAGGTTCAAGGGCTTATTTTAAAACTGAACTCACCAAATAGATCGTAATGAAAAACTTATTTTTAAATAAATTCTCTTATCGATTACAACAAGTTTTTATTTTTGTTTTGCATATTCTCTTACTCTATTGGATCGTTTACGTTCTCAACAATAGCAGTGAACTATCCGTCACAGAGACGTTCTATCACTTCACAGGGCTTTCTTTCGCTGGAGCAGGGTTGATTATAGGTTGCGCGAAATGGGCCAAGTGGCATCATCTCAATCAACCTCAAGGCGAATAGTCATGGTTCAAACCAACTTTTCAACTCTTTTAACGGATCATGTCCGAAGACAAATTGAACAGTATGGGATGGAATCAGAAGTCGGCAAACAATACCTCCCCGATGAAAAAGAAATGGACCTTGATCTCCAAGAACATGGTCTGATTGACCCCATCACCGACAAAGAGTTCAACAAGGCTCCACAAATTATTCATCGCTACAAATCAAGAGCACTTTTTCTTCCCACTCATATTTGCCCTGTTCATTGTCGTTACTGCTTTAGGCGAAATCACTTGGGTCAATATGATCAAAAAAAAACTGATTCTCTCTTTCAACAAGAACTTTCAAAAACATTAGATTATCTAAAGTCCCATCCTGAAATTTTAGAACTTATTTGGACGGGTGGAGATCCCTTAAGTTTAAGTAACTCAAAAATTGAAAAGTACCTTGAGGCCTTTTCAAAAATTGATCACCTTAAGTTTATGAGAATTCATTCAAAGTTTCCGACGGTGCAGCCTTCAAGGATCGATGAAGATTTATTAAAAGTTTTTAAGAATTATAAAGATCATTTCTCAGCAATCACAATTGTCATTCATATCAATCACGCCAAGGAAATAAGTGACGGACTTAAAAAGTCAGTCGAAAAACTCAAAAATGTCGGAATTAATGTGCTCTCTCAAAGTGTTCTCCTTAAAGGAGTAAACGATAGTCAAAAAGCACTATCTCAACTTTTCTTAAGATTGGGCGAAATAGGCGTTATTCCCTATTATCTTCATCATCCTGATAGGGTAAAACATGCGATGCATTTCTATCTTCCCCTTGAGCAAGGAAGAATCCTTTATAACAAACTTAAAAATGAACTTCCTGGCTGGTTAATTCCAAGATATGTCTTAGACTTGCCTAACGGCGATGGAAAAACTCAAGCATTTGATCCAGAAAAGTTCGAAGTTGGTTCCCATTTTCTCAATCGAAATAGTCAACTGACCAGTGTGGTTGAGCAATAGTCTTTTTTTCTAAATTATCAAGAACGTCATAAATGGGCACTTTATGGTTGTACTTAAATCAACTTCTTTATATCCTTATCGTATGCTCAAAACTGGATTAGCTGACAAAATTAATTTAGATGATTTCAAGACCCTGAAACATTACATGGTAATGAAAAATGAGACTTCGTCTACTCCATTTCTCGATGCCAATGCTTTTGAGTTTCAAGGTATTGCAGATAACATGTTTTATTTTCTCTCGCCCAAGAATACCTGTAACCATGGACATCATCTTCAAGTGGCCCTACTCCCCAAAAAGCCAAAAAGGCCTTTTGCCCATTTTCCCAATGAACAGGGAAATCAAACTGCAATATTTTTGGTTGGGAAAGTAACCGAGATCGACAATTTGAGCGCCGAAAAAATGATCATTCATTTAAAGATTGGTCAGGTCAATATGAATGACATTAGTGATGTAAGTAAAGTTTATGAGAATCGACAAGCGGCTATAAACGATTTGATTGATAGAGGGAAATGAAAAAAATTAACATTAATCCATTAGACAGGTCAAATTCGCATCTTCGCCGATACTTTGAGGGGAAGTCGTTTCTTATTGTTGACCCTTCTAACACGATTCGACCGATTATCAAGAAACTCATGATTGAACTTAAAGCCGAACAGATCAACAAAGTTCCCGAAACATTTGCTGAATACGAAGATATTATTAATAGCACCTGTCCCTATTATATTTTTTCAACACAGAACTTTAAAAATAAGTCAGTCGAACCCCTCGTCAATTTGCACACTCAAATCAGACCCGATCGAATGAACTCTGGCTTTTATGTTATTACAGACAATAACTCCATGGCCTCAGCCTCATCAAAGATTGATAGTGAAATCGATGCGGTTATCTCCGCTCCATTCACAAAGCAAAGTGTTTATAAGACGTTGTTTCAATCATTTAATAAAAAAGCGAAGCCAAGTGAGTATGACAAACTTGTCAATGAAGGTCGAAAGTCATTCTTTGAAGAGGACTTTGAAACAGCAACTCAACCATTAAGAGAAGCAAAGTTTCTTGGAAAAAAACCAGTTCTTGCTCATTATTATTTAGGTCTTATTGAATTTAAAAATAAAAACTTTGATCAGGCCATCGGCTGTTTTGAACAAGCTTTAATGATCAAACAAGATCACTATAGAAGTCTTAACCGTTATTTAGAATCAGCACTTAAGATTAACAATTTAAAAAAGGCTTACAGTGCAGCCTCAACAATATTAGATCATTACCCTATTCCTGCTGATAAAATCCCAACTTTTATAAAGCTCTCTGTTGCCAATCAAAAGTATGAAGATATCTTTCGTTATGCTGAACTCTTTACTGACCTTGAAGAAAGAAATGATGATCTCCATAAACACATTGCTGCCGGACTCGCCATTTGTGGTAAATATTTTCTGAAGGCAAACGATCTCAAAAAAGGGAAAGAGATTCTTGTGAAAGCTTCTGAGATGGCGAGAGGGAACTTTCAAATTATTCAAACAGTTTGTCTCACGCTTATTAGTCATAAAATCACCTGTACTGTTGATGAAATCATGCTTCGAGTTGGTGAGTACCACGAATTTAGCGAAGAATATAAAGTCTTTGAGTTTGAAATTTTCAGTTATTATGGAAAGCCAGCAAAAATTGTTCAAGAAGGTCTTAACTACATTCAAAAGGGAGTGAAAACGCCTAGGATTTATGAAGCTGTAATTAAGGCATCAATTGATATTGAGAGAAAGAAAGATCTTATCGAAGATATTGTGATTGAGGCGAAAAAAGCTTTTCCGGAGCACGGAAATAAGTACGAGAGGATGTTAAAGAATATAAGTTATTAATTGTTCGATTGCACAGTTGACGGATCATCAACAAAAAATTTAGTATTCACCACCTAGATCTCACTAGATAAGCGGGTGTAGCTCCCGGTCTGCAGCAAAAGTGTCCAGAGGACAGTTTTGATGCACGAGCGGACAGACAGATCTCGTTAAGAGATCTGGTAAAACACCAAGTTTCGAATTTTAAGCGGGTGTAGCTCAGTTGATAGAGTGGTTGCTTGCCATGCAACAGGTCGTGGGTTTGAGTCCCATCACCCGCTCCACTATTCCAAGTCTTTTAGTTTTCAAAGTAAGTGCTTATGGCCTGCAACGAGTCCGCTTATGCATCAATGCTTGCCACTGGCAACCATTGCTGCAAACCGGTGCCATGCAACAGGTCGTGGGTTTGAGTCCCATCACCCGCTCCAAAAAATTCACTAACATTCGATAAACCAAAATAATCACCAATGATTTTAAACATTTGTAATCATTAGGGTGACTTATCTTAGAACTTTTAAACATTTCACAGAATTTCAGCTTATTTCAAAATTTGGTTACTTTTTGGTTACCCATAGGTTACCTCGTAGCATACCTATTTTCTGAGCTACAAACCGTAGCACTTAATCACTCTAAACGACTTAAATTAAAAAACAAATTTGCGGCAAGTGAGCTTGCCAAAAATTTTTACTTTAAAACAAGCGCTGCCTTGCCATTTGGAAGGCACACCCATTTTTCATTCATTCAAAATTGTAAAGCAATAGATCTAGAGAGCTATTTGGAAAGAGCAATTAAAGATATTGATATTAACTTTTTGATTCAAAGGAGAATGCAAAATGCAGCAGACCATTGAAGGAAAATGCGACAAAAAAAGCACTACTGATGCAGCAGTGATTTTAAAGAAAATGCGCGACTTAAAAGGACTTTCTCGCAAACAAGCTGGAATTATTTTTAACGTCACATTTAAGACTATTGAAAAGCTTGAAAATGGACGTGGCAAAATTGATGAGCAAAGACTTGTCTCATTTGCAACAGGCTACGGTTTCACACTTGATGACCTTATGAAAATTAAGAATGGGCAATACGACACGGACTTATCCTTAAAAAGTCGTATCAAAAAAGAGAAAGACCCACTTAGAAGGGACAGGAGGTTTTGCAAACCAAATATAACAAAAGAGTGCAAAGCTTTAAGGCAACTTCGAGAGAAAAGAAATATATCTCAATACAAACTAA
>JBMYPC010000104.1:0-11074 GCA_049599895.1 Bacteriovoracaceae bacterium
TTTCCCATTTAAATTTTTTAATATATTTTTCCATCTCTTGAAAGATATTTTGAAACTTCCCAAGGACAAAACAAGGATCGTTTCTATAAAAGAAAAGATAATCTTCCTCAACCTGGCGTAGGAGGACATCTTCAAGGGCCAAATTTTGGAATATATCTCGATAAGGGGATACAAAGTATTTAATCAATTTAGGCCTTAAAAACTATTCAATATTAAATTCATTTTGAAAACCAGATTCATCTTCAATTAGGGCATCATCATCATACGTAAGCTCATCATCAACCAACATGTCTCGATCTATTTTCAAGTTTGCTTCGATAGTTTTGCCATCAATAAATTTTCGAGGCCATTTTTGCTTAAGGCTTGCCGAGCCCCTTTCTCTCTTTTTTTCCCAATTTAAATGCCGTGACATCTCTCTTTTCAGTTGTTCAGAATTAAGTTTCTTAGCAAGTTTGAGCTTTCCCATAATTTTTGCCACTTGCTCCTTAGCAAAGGGAGTCAGTTCTTTTTGACGAAAAGATTGAGAGTATTTCATGGGATTAGGTAAAAGCATGGCAAGAAAGGCCGCTTCTTTATAAGTTAAATCTCGATAGTTCTTTTTAAAATAATACTGGGAGGCTTTTTGAACACTATAAAGACCATCTCCCAAATGAAGAATATTAAAGTAAACTTCAAGAATCTTTTCTTTAGAAAGCTCACGCTCGAGATGTTTCACAATAATGACTTCTTTAAATTTTCGAAGATAACTTCTTTCATTTGATAAAAAGAGGTTCTTAACAACTTGTTGAGATATCGTTGATGCCCCTCTTAGTTTTTTGCCCTTAAAAAGGCTCTCTTCAATAGACTTTTTAACTTGAGAAAGATCGACTCCCTCATGCTGAAAGAAGGCCCAATCTTCACTTAAGACAATCATATCTTTGACAGTTTTTGGATAGTTTCTCAATTCAACCCAATTCTTAGGTCTTTTTTTATTAATATTAAAACGAACTGAGCCCGTGCTTCCTTTTTTAGTTGAAGGTTTTATCTTCTCAATGTGGACGAAGCCATTTTTGAGGGCCTGAATTTCATTTCGCGGAATAATGGGCCATACATACACAGCAAGTGAAAAAACAAAAAGAACGCAGAATGTGATGACACCAATAATCGCTTTTTTCATGAATGACCTTAATTTCCTTCGAGGTCATTATAGCTGTCCCATTAAAAAATGTCTAAATTGACCAACTAAACAAGAGATAACTCACCAAATATAAAGGACTGTCTAGGAATTAGACAGATCGAAGTTTTAAGAGAACGCCAACTCATGGTCGCTCTTTGAAAGTTTTTTAAAGCTTCTTTAAAGAGCAATTAATTTTATAGCTATTAGTCGTAAACTCATTCATCGGCTTAATTCTAATTTGAAAACTCCAATTCTTTGACAAGATATGAAATGAACTCGTACCGATACCGTCTTCAATTAAAAGATCCGAAAAATCATCTTTTAACTTTGCGTACTCAAGAGCGTAAGCCGAGTCGAATTCGTATTCATTTTGATAGAGACAATTTAATTGAACCACTTCTGGGTTATCAAATCCTTGCAAAATCAAAAGAGTCTCTCGAAATTGCTCTGCATTTTCAGTAAATAATTGAGAAACAATACTATAAAGCCTTCTCGCTAAGCGCTGATAATGATCACGAATAATTTCTTTTGCTGGCACCTCTTGATTTCCAGGCAGACGACTTCCAATGGTTTCATCCCAAGCTTTATCAAAACCTCCTGTAAAGTTGAGTCCATAAAGTTGGTAAAGCTCTAAGGCCATCTGCTCAAAGCTTTGATCAATAAAAAGATTAAATTCTTCTTGAATGCTTTTGGAAACTGAATGGTCAAAATACTTTTCAATAAAACTTTTTGCTCCAGCACTTTTAGTATTAATGAAACTATTCTTTCGACACATTTTGAGACTCAAATAAAGACTTTGATCATCTCTATCATTAACAGAAAGAATGATGTCGGCTTCTCCTGAAGCTGAATTACGGTTTGCTCCAACCTTCTTACCACTGACAACAATGGACTCTGGTTTGGGCCAATTTTTAAATATTTCTTTTTCTTCGAGGCTTTGAACAAATTTTTTGCTCAGCCCCATAATCTTTGAAACGAGATCTGGATAGTTCTTTAAAATCCAAGACTGATAATGACGCAACTGTTCAACAACATGAGGATGTTGCGTGTTCTCAAAGGAACTTTGAAGGCCATAGAAACAAGCCACTTCGTAAGCAACTAAATATTCGAAGAGATTTCCCCTCATCTCATTCAACAAACTTTCGCTTTGCTGAGAGCGGTCAAATTCCCAACCATCTTTTCTCAAATTCTTCTACCTTTGTCCTACCGATTTTTATTTTCAAATAGTGAACGTGCTTTTAATATAAGGCGATATTAATTTAAAACAAAGTTGTTCATGCCTAAGTTTCACGACTTTCCGCAGATTCTGGCAAGTGTTAATGATCTCTCTGAGCCTCAAATTCAAGACATTCTAAACTTTTCCCTAAAATTAAAGAACCCTCAATTTAGAACCGAAATTCAAAAGCAATATAAAGATGCCGAACTTCTTTCAATCGCTCATCTTTTTTTTGAGAACTCTACCCGAACCCTTTATTCCTTTTATCAAGCAGCAAAATTATTGGGTCTGAACCCAGTCAATATCCCTGTTGCCAATTCAAGCCTCACCAAAGGAGAGGCCATTGATGAAACTCTTATGACATTTGCGGCACAAGGTTTTTGCCTCTCTATCATAAGAACATCAGATGATCATTTCTTTGATAAAGTAAAAAAACTCCCCATCCCTCTTTTAAATGCTGGAAATGGTCAAACAGAACATCCGACACAGGCCCTTTTAGACCTCTTAACTTTACTCGATATCTCAAATGGAAATTTTGAAAGCCTTAAAAATAAAAAAATTGCTTTCGTGGGAGATTTGAAACATTCAAGAGTTGCAAAATCTCATTTTCGTCTTCTGCCGAAGTTTGCAATGAAAGTTATCGCCATTGCACCTGAAGAATTCATGGTGAGCCAAAACGAAAAAGAAGCTTTTGCAAGCTCAGTTGAATACACTCAAAACTTTCACTCCCAAATAAAAGATCTCGACTATCTTTATATGCTAAGAGTCCAAAATGAACGACACAATAAAGATGCCGACATCTCATTTAGTTTAGATCAATACATCAAGTCTTATGGCCTTAAGCACTCCGACTTAAAAGAAAACCCGAATCTCTTCGTTTTTCATCCAGGACCAGCAAATATTGGAGTTGAAATAACTCAAGAAGTTGCTGATTCAAAGAATTACCAAGCCTATCTTCAAGTTGAAAATTCTACTTTTTTAAGAGCCGCTCTTATTCACTATGCAATCAACAGTTTTGAATATTCTTTTAACCCCTTTAGAAACCCCATTCTAAAAACAAGGAAGTCAATATGAACCCACATTTAAATGAAGCCAAGTTTTATGAAAACCTTAAGCAAACCGAAATTTATCTTCATTTCAAAGATGGTTCTATTTTTGAGGGAACAATTAATAAACCCAAAGATCACCCTCTTTTAAAAGAAGGAATATGGGCCGAAGCGGCTTTCACAACGGCAATGTCAGGCTACCAAGAAACCATGACCGATCCGTCCTATCTTGGGCAACATCTTATATTTGCCACCAGCCATGTGGGAAATTACGACTCTGATCCAAAACAGATGCAATCAGAGAGAGTTCACGCTTGTTCAATCATTGCTTCACATTTTTCTTATAATGAATTTCTCTCCCAAACAGATAAACCTCTCATCACTTTAAATGATACAAGAAACCTCATTCAATTTTTAACCTCTACTGATTGCTCGCATATAAGTGTTCTTAAAACAGACAAAACTCCATTAAAAAAAGAAGAGTTTAATCTTGAGAAGGTGCATTGTAGTGATCTTAAAAGAGTTGGCCAAGAGTCAGCACAGACCCTCATTGGAGGGAAATCCCCCATCGTTCTGATAAACTATGGTGTTAAAAAGGCCATCACAAACTATCTTAAAGAACTTGATTTGCCACTTGTCACTCTCCCCCATACGGCAAGCTTTGAAGAAATCACAAACTATAAGCCTCGAATGGTTTTTCTCTCAAATGGTCCAGGAGATCCAAGAAATTACACTGAGCAAGTTCAGGTCATCAAAAAAATCATTGAAGAAACTGACATCCCTCTTAGAGGAATATGTTTAGGTCACCAGCTCCTTGGCCTTGCCATGGGCGCAGAAGTCTATAAGCTTCCTTTTGGTCAACGAGGGATTAATCATCCTGTCTACAACCTTGAGCTCGACAAGGTTCTCATCACCTCACAAAACCATGGTTATTCTGTAACTGAAGAATCATTGAAAAATATCGGTGCTGTTGGAAAAACCCAAGAAGAAATTCTTGTTACAGAAAAATCATTATTTGATAAATCGGTTGAGGCCATGGCCTCAAAGGACCTAAGAATTAAATCAGTTCAATACCATCCAGAATCAAATCCAGGTCCAACAGATGCGTTTCCTTTTTTCAAAGAAGTCAAAGACTACCTTGAATCAAGTCTTGAAAAAAACTGTGTTGTGAATCACAAACTTCCTTCACAAGAGCTCAACAAAAAAATTCCCTATAAAAAGATTCTACTCATTGGAAGTGGGCCTATCAAAATCGGACAAGCCTCAGAGTTTGACTACTCTGGAACACAAGCTTGTAAGGCCTTAGGCAGTATTGGAATTGATGTTGTCCTTCTCAATTCCAATCCAGCGACAATTATGACCGATCCCAATATGGCCTATCGAACATATATTGAACCCATTACCCAAGAAACCATTGTTAAAATCATTCAAAAAGAAAAAGTCGATGCCATTCTCTCCACAATGGGGGGGCAAACGGCGCTCAACATTTGTATCGAACTTGAAAAGAATGGAATCCTTGAAAGAGAAGGGGTTCAGCTTTTAGGGGCCAAAGTTGATACTATAGAAAGAACTGAAGATAGAGAGCTCTTTGCCAAAGAGCTGGCCGGTCTTGGTTTTCAAACAGGAAAACGTTTTACAGCGAATGATGAAAATGAGGCCACTCAACTTGCAAAAGCCCAAGTGGGATACCCTCTTATTATTAGAAGAGACTTTGCTCTAGGGGGTAAAGGAGCGGCTCTCGTTCACAACATTGATGAACTCAAAGACGTTTTAAGTGGAGATTTCAAATATCCGATAACTCTTGAAAAAAGTTTACTCGGCTGGAAAGAAGTTGAGCTTGAGATCATGGTCGACAGTGAAAAACAAGGTGTTGTGATCTGTTCAATTGAAAATGTCGATCCTTGTGGAATCCACACAGGGGACTCAATCACGGTTGCACCAGCCCAGACAATCTCTGATCGCTGTCTGCAGAAGATGCGTGATATCTCTTTAACAGTTGCTAAACATATGGGAGTTGTTGCTGGTGGCGCGAACGTTCAGTTTGCCATCAACCCTTTAAATGAAGATGATATTGTCGTTATTGAAATGAACCCGAGAGTTTCAAGGTCATCAGCACTTGCCTCTAAGGCAACCGGTTACCCGATTGCAAAGATTTCGGCCCTTTTAGCGGTTGGTTACACCCTTAAAGAAATTCTTAATGACATTACAAAGGTTTCACCAGTGGCCTTCGAGCCGACTCTCGATTATGTTGCGGTAAAAATCCCCATTTTTCCTTTTCAAAAATTTCCTTTCTCTTCAAAGACTCTTGGACCTCAGATGCGCTCAGTAGGTGAAGTCCTCGCACTTGGGGGAAGTTTTACGGAAGCCTTTTTAAAAGCTTTACGCTCATTAGAAATAGGTCTTGAAATTCCAAGCCTTAAGCAACTTAAAACGACTCCTTTTCATCTCGAGCTCGATTATCTCAAAGAAAGACTTTCTGGAAGTTTTGAGCTTTCGCTCCTCACGGCCCTTGAGGGACTTCGTAAAGGCTTAAGCTCCTCCGAGATTCATCAGATCTCTGGAATTACAAAATGGTTCGTAGACCAAATGGATCATCTCAAAAACTTCGAAGGAAAGATTCAAACGGCATGGAATAGTGATGAGTCTCATAAAAATGAGGATATCCTAAGAGAAGCGAAAAGCTTGGGTCTGACAGACAAGGCCATCGCCTTTCTCGTCAATAGCTCCCAAGCCCAAATCTTTAAAAACCGAAAAGATCTCGATATCTTTCCAACTTACAAAGCTGTTGATACCTGTTCAGGGGAATTTCATGCAGTGACCCCCTACTTTTATTCAACATTCAAATCTGTGAATGAATCGATTTCATTTAATAAAACTGATCCCAATAAAGAGTCTTACGTTATTCTTGGATCAGGACCAAACCGGATCGGACAAGGAATTGAATTTGACTACTCATGTGTAAAAGCGTGTCAAAGACTTTCAGAAAAGAAAAAAAATTCGATCATGATCAACTCAAACCCTGAAACGGTATCCACTGATTATGATATTTCAAACCGACTCTACCTTTCACCACTTTACTCTGAAGATCTTTTCGACATCTTCCTCAATGAAAGACCTAATGGAATTGTGACTTCATTTAGTGGTCAAACAGGTATCAAAGTCAGGCATCACTTAGAAGAAGGCTTTAGAAAAGAAACCTATGGCCTCCCTTTTCTTGGGGCCAACCTTAAGACACTTGATTTAACGGAAGACCGTGCCCAGTTTGATAGTGTCATCTCAGAGCTTGACCTTGATAAAACAAAGTCTGTTGAAGTTAGTGGTTACAAAAAACTAGTGGGAGCAATGCTCGACATTGGTATGCCAGTCATTATTAGACCAAGTTACGTCATCGGCGGAGAAAGTATGTTCATTTTTTATGGCCATGATGAAATTGAAAAACTTCCTCCTCATTACCAAGAGCAGTTAAAGCAATCAAAAACAACATTTCAAATTGAAAACTATCTTGAAAATGCTATCGAATATGATGTGGACCTTGTTCGGGATAAGTCAGGAAACTGTGTTTTTACAATTTGTGAGCATATCGAGCACGCAGGGGTACATTCGGGAGACTCAGGAATGGTAACCCCACCAGTCGTTCTTACATCAAATACCTACAAACGCATGAAAAAGATCTCTATTGAAATTGCGAATCGCCTTGAAATTGTAGGTCCAATCAACTTTCAATTTGCAGTAAAAGAAGATCGAATCTATTGCATTGAGGCCAACCCAAGAGGTTCGAGAACTCTCCCATTTCTCTCTAAAGCCTATCATGTGTCACTTCCTTCTTTTGCCATGGATGCTCTTCTCGGTGAAGAAGTTCCTAACTTTGATCTTGAACAACTAAATTACTTTGCCGTTAAACAATCAACCTTCCCATTTGATCGTTTTGTTCAAGATAATATTATTCTTGGACCTAAAATGCGATCTACTGGCGAGACTATGGGTGTAGACTTCGGTAAAGAAGAAGCAATCTTAAAGTCTCTACTTGGCAACTATCCTAAACTGAATAAAGTTGGAAAGATTTTGATCAGCCTCACTGACAAACATAAAGGAATCCTAATTCCCTACCTCAAAAGATGTACTCAGCTTGGCTATGAGTTTGTGGCCACCAGTGGAACTTATCAATACATCAAAAAACAAGGAATTCCATGTGAGTTAGCACTTAAGATCCAGGAAGATAGTGATGACAATTCACTGAATCAGAACTCACGGTCTATACTTGAAGTCTTAAAAGATGAAAACCTCATTATGGTTTTCAATACTCCTATGAATCAAGGTGAGTCTAAATCCGATGGTGAATATATTCGAAACAATGCCATTCAGTACGCTGTGCCTTGCTTTACGAGACCTGAAAACATTAAGGCCGTACTTGAGTCAATTATTGGTGTGTCTGAAGACATCTCACCACTATCACTACAAGAGCTAGCAAGCAAAGCAGCAAAAACTGAAAGTTTTGTTGAAACAAATAGAATTTCTTAAAAAACTTTAAAGAAGGCCTTATGAGTAAGTTAGATCAAATTATCGTCGCCTTAGATAACATGACTGAAAATGAGGCCTTGAGCTTCGTTGAGGAAAATCACCATACTCTTAAGTTTTATAAAGTCGGGATGGAGCTTTTTTATAAATCTGGCCGAGACTTTTTAAAGAAGCTTAGTGAAAACTATCAAGTCCGAATCTTTCTTGACCTCAAGCTTTACGATATTCCTAATACTGTTTCCAAGGCCATTAGTACTTTTGAGGGTCTCAATATCGAATTTCTCACCATTCATACATCTGGTGGACGTGAAATGCTTGAAAAAGCACAAATCGCGGCAAGTAAGGCCATACCAAATTGTAAGTTATTAGGAGTTACGGTCTTAACCTCTTTTTCTCCCGCGAGTTTTAAAGAAACCTTAGGCACAGATTTTGAAGATGGTATTTCAAATCTCTATAAAACTTCTCTTTCAGCAAATATCCCAGGGATTGTTTGCTCAACTCAAGATATCCAAAAACTTAAGGCCCAAAACCATGGCAATCACCCCCTTTTTGTGTGTCCTGGAATCAGATTTGAAGATGAAATTCAATCGGGACAAATTTCAGACCAAAAACGAGTTGCTTCGCCTAAAGAAGCATTTAAGATAGGAGCTGATTATCTCGTTATTGGACGTTCTCTTACAAGTGTCGAAAGTAATCTACGAACAAAGAGGATTGAGGAAATTTCTCTGATCAAATAGTTCCCCTTTTAATCTTCTGGTATTGCTTAAGGAAAATGGTAAAATAAACCTATGTTAAGGTTTAAACTCTTAATTCTTTTTATTCTCAATATTTTTTGTCTGCAGACTTTTGCGAAAGGTCCAATTAAGGCCATTATCACCACACCCAATGCCATTATTTATTCAGACACCGCTCTTAAGTCTCCAATTGGAAAAGTCTCATTTGGAAAAATTATATATGTTGGAAAAATTAAGAGGCGCTTTGGTGACATCTCCACAGTTGTTGTCTCTGGCAAGCTCGCCTATATCAAAACCGAAGACTATACAGAATTTGAGACCTGGAATAAGCAAACTAAAAATGGTGAAGTTGAAAGGCTGAGGGCCACTGAACACGATATTGATAAAATTCTCATCAAAGACATTGATCGACTAAGCGAGAATAACTATCTCGTCCTAACAGGGGGAAGATATTCTCTTGGTACAGAATGGGATGTTATCTCTGAAGAATTTGGAGATGGGAGTGGTAATGGTCTCTTTAACGGTAAAGCACTATTTGAACACAGACCAGAGATTCACAAATTTAGCTGGGGTGTGGGAATAGGACAATACCTTTCAAATCAAACCTCCCTATCCCTATCAATCACAACCCTAGAATTAATGCTTTATTATTCTTTTCTCAATGCTTGGGATTTTCTCTCACTTGATTTTCAAGTTGGAACATTAATGACTGCAGCGTTCACCTTAGAAACGAGTCTTCAAGATCGTTATTCAGGGAGTCTATTTGGCTATATTTATGGCCTTCAGATGCGACTTCTGCCACGATCTAAGATTGGCGCAGTTCTTGGAGTCCAATATCAATTAGTGAACATTAGCGGTCTTGATGCAATCGTCATTAATGAATCGACTAACAGACGGGCCACTCTTGAGTCGTTTAGTGGGGCCCAGTTTTTTATGGGTTTAAGCTATAAGTTTAATTGATCTCAATGACATCACTTTCTTTATTTTTTGAATTCTTCTCTTTGGCCTTGTTCAAATAATAATCAACTTTCTTTTTATCACTTTCAAACTGGTCATATTCTCTCAGCTTAACTCTGCGTTTCAACTCTTTAATCCTTTCTTCTTTTTCCTTTCTCTCCTTAAGTTCAATTGAATCTGAGAGATTTTCATCTCTTAGAGAAAAAGTTGTTTGATAATGCTTTAAAGAATAGCGATATAAAGGACGTAAAAGATTCGTATTATCCTTTCCTCGTTCCAGAAACTGAATCATCTCTTTCATAAACTCTTTTCTTTTTTGATCTAAGCTCCATGCGGAATAAAGATACAGCATTCCAACTTGATCAACTTTTTCTCGAAACTCTAAATTACGAAATTCAGAATAAATCCCTATCGACTTCTCCTTATTTTCAGGTGTGTATGTTAAAGAATTAAGAACCACAAGTCTTAAAGAATCAGAAAGAGGCTTATTCTTATTGGCCCATAAATAAAACTTATGAATCACACCATTCTCAAAAAAATGAACTTCTTCTTGCCGATAATTAGAATTTAAATGAGGCCTTTCAATTAAATAAAAGTCTTTATTCGTAACATAGTGATAGTTTAAAGTATCTTCTCCAAAGTACTTATGCCTCACCTTAAGAATATAAAGCTTATAGACGAGTTCTCGTGCATCCAATTTGGTAATCACATTAAGATAATTGAAAAATGAGGTCTGTTTTGCCTTTTCAACGGTTTTTGGAATATCAATATTTAATGTAAAAAGATCTTTCCAAATTAAGTTTAAACCTTTGCTAAGAATATAGTTTTTGAAATACGGAAGCTCAAAAACCCAATCTTTTGCCAAATTGAGATTAATCTTTTCTGAACCACCTGGATAGGACTTCAAATAGATCTTTTTATCACTGGCCTGTATCAAAAGACCCGGTCTGTCTTTAAGATCTAAAAACATGAAATGCGGGGCCAGTCGAAATAAGGGATTTCGTATTGGAGTATCGTAGCTGAAATCTTCAAAGGACATGAGATCCCAATTATCATTATCAGACTCCATATTCGATTCATTAAGCTCAAAAGAGCTTCCCTTGTAAAACCTCTCATCAAATTTAGGAATATCGACATAGGAATTTGAAAGCCCCTCAGTAATGGCCAAGTAATACGAGTGATATGGTAAGACAATAATCCCCAGAGCAAGCAGCCCCGAGAGAACTGCAAAACTGGTAAAAACAAACAAGATCTTTTTTTTCATAGCTTAAGCTTATTATACAGCTCATAAGCTATAGATTTCCAGTGTCTTATGGTCCAAGTTAGAAAACCTGACCCGATCAATCGGTCATAATTATCCATAAACCAAACAAAGACTAATATCTTATCCTAAATAGACGATAAGAGTTGTATGAAAACTTTAAAAATACTTTTGACTCTTTTCATTTTT